>JAISXZ010000128.1 GCA_031270275.1 Eubacteriales Family XIII. Incertae Sedis bacterium
GAACTGCAAGCAGAGCGCAAAATCCCAATGTCTATGGAGGATTGGGCAAAACGGCTCGACGGGTTCTTGGAATTTAACGGAAATGAGATTCTCATCGGGCCGGGGAAAATATCCCATGAACAGGCAAAACTCCATGCCGAAACCGAGTATGAGAAATACCGGATAGTTCAGGACAGACTGTTTCGATCTGACTTCGATATGCTTTTGGAAGCGATTGACGATCAGGAGGACAAGACTTGAACGCACAGCAGCTAAAAAACTCCATTGCGATGTAACGGGCTGCGGGCCGGCGCCCTACCTTCCGGCGAAACGGCAGTACAGCGCCTCCAGCGCAGCCAGCAGCCTCCCCCGGAACCTGAGCCCCAGGATGCACAGGGCGGCCGCCGCCGCGGCGAGGGCTATCATGCCCGCGTAGCTGCCGTCCCGCGCCATCTCGCCGAAGGCGAGGCTCGCAAGCAGCGCGGGCGACCTGGCCGCAAGCGACACGCCTATGAACAGGGCCGGCCGCATCGAGGAAAGCCCCGCCGCATAGGCAAACAGGTCCTTTGGCAAACCCGGTATCAGGAACACCACGAACAGCGCGATGAAGGCCCTCCTGCCGTTCAGGGCGTCCACGAACCGGCCGAACCTCTCCTCGCCGAATATCAGGCTCATGGCGTCGCGCCCTAGGGCGCGGGCCACGAAATACGTGACGGCCGTGCCCGCCCCTATGCCGGCCAGGGCCAGCAGATAGCCCGAGCCAATGCCGTAGGCGTAGCCTATGGCGATCTGTATGGCCTGGCCCGGTATGACGGAGACGAGGACCTGGAATATCTGCAGCCCGAGGAAGAAGGCCGCCGAGCCCGCCCTGTGGCGCGCAAGCAGCGCGTTCACCGCTTCAAGGCTCGAAAGGTCCTCGATGATCCCAGGATACCTCAGCCAGACGAGCAGCGGGATGCCGGCGACTATGCCCACGAGGGCCAGAAGCTTCGCTATGGCGATAATTTTCTCCAGCTTTTTTCTGTCAGGTCTGTCCATACCAGTCGGTGGCCGGCTGCCCGCCGGCCTGCATCGCTGCCGCCAAGAAATCTCGGCCGGGGCCGCCGCTATGGCCCGCCCATTTCGGTCGGGGCCGCCCGGCGCCCGCCCGGCAAGCCTATATAAGGCCCCTGTCCGCGAGCGTCTGCATGGCCTTCATGACCCCCAGCTTCGCGTGCTCGTAGGTCAGGCCGCCCTGAAAGTACACGTTGTACGGCGGGCGCAGGGGGCCGTCGGCCGAAAGCTCTATGGACGAGCCCTGCACGAAGGCGCCCGCCGCCATTATCACCTGGTCGCCGTAGCCGGGCATGTCCCAGGGCTCGGGCCGCACATGGGAATCCACGGGCGCGGCCGCCTGCACGCCCGCGCAGAAGGCAGCCAGGGCCTCGGGGGAGCGCAGCCTGACGGCCTCTATGATGTCGCTTCTCTCGTCGAAGGGCCCTGGGCAGACCTCGTAGCCCAGGCTTTCAAACACCCTCGCGCACAGCATCGCGCCCTTCAGGGCGGCGTTCACGGCCCTGGGCGCCAGGAACAGGCCTTGGAGCATGGCGCGCGACTGCCCGAATACAAGGCCGCACTCGTCGCCTATGCCGGGGCAGGTCATGCGGGCGGCGACCATCCCTATCAGGTCGGCGCGGCCGGCCACGTAGCCGCCCGTGAGCGCGAGCCCGCCTCCGGGGTTCTTTATGAGCGAGCCCGCCGCCATGTCCGCGCCGACCTCCGTGGGCTCCACGCTGTCGATGAACTCGCCGTAGCAGTTGTCCACCATGCAGACTATGCCCTCGTCCACGCCCTTCACGAAGCGCGCCCACTCGCCTATCTCGGCCACCGTAAGGGCCCGCCTCCACGCGTAGCCCACGGCCCTCTGCAGACAGGCCATCCGCGTAGCGGGCCCTATGGCGGCGCGTATCGCCCCGTAGTCTATGCCGCCTTCCGCGGTCAGCTCCACCTGCCTGTAGGACACGCCGAAATCGGCGAGCCCGCCCCCGCCCCTGCCCCTGAGCCCTATCGTCTCGTGCAGGGTGTCGTAGGGGCTTCCGCTGCAGTACAGCAGCTCGTCGCCGGGGCGCAGCACCCCGGCAAGCGCGAGGGATATGGCGTGCGTGCCGTTCACGATGATGGGCCGCGCAAGGGCCGCCTCCGCGCCGAACACGTCGGCGTACACGCCCGAAAGGGCCTCCTTGCCCCTGTCGCCGTAGCCGTAGCCCGCGCTCCAGGCGAAATGCCCTTCCCCCACGCGGTTCTTCTGAAAGGCGGAAAGCACCTTGTACTGGTTGAGGGCCATCGTGCCGTCGAGCCGGGGAAAGGCCGGGGATATCTCGGCCTCCGCCCTTTCCACCGCGTCGAACACCCGCGCGCCGATCCCGAACCTCTCCTCCAGATAAGCCCTAATCATGCTTTTTCTTCGCGTCCATTTCCTCAAACTCCGTTTCCCATTCCATGCCGCGCACGAGGTCGCGCTTCACATCCTTTTTGTGCGCCGCATAGAGCTGCGTGGTCGTGACGTTCTCGTGGTCCAGCAGGGCCGCGACGTCGAATATGGAGTTCCCCCTGCCTATGAGCGAGGTCGCCGCCGTCGCCCGCAGCTTGTGGGGGCTGTAGCCGGCGTCCCTCGGGGTCCCCAGCGCGATGCTCGTGTATTTCTTCACCAGCTGCCGGATCTGCCTCTCCGTCATGCGCCCCCCCTGGAGCGACAGGAACAGCGCGTCGCGGTCCCCCTCGCCGGCCCCGCCGTCGGGCCTTTCCTCGTCGATGTATTCGCGCAGCGCCCTCAGCGCCGATCTGTTCAGCGGCATGATCGACTCCTTGCCGCGCTTGCGGTATATCTTGAACTCGCCGCGGCCGAAGTTGAAGGAGCCCAGGTTCAGCTGCTGCAGCTCGGAGAGGCGCAGCCCGTAGGTGAGGAACAGGACGAGTATGGCCTTGTCGCGCCTCTTGGTCTTTTCCCAGAACTCCCGCTCCTTCCGGGTCAGCGGGGCCCCGCTGGACACGGCGTCCAGCATGCGCATGACCTCGTCGTCCTGCAGGGCCTTTATCTCCTTTTCCCCCGGCCTTGGCAGCCTTATCGGATCGAAGCCGTCGGTTATGTTCCTCGGCACGAGCTCGTCCCGGTACAGGAACTTGAACAGCACGGAGATCGACGAGCGCTTGCGGGCCAGGGATTTCCTGTCGTTCTCGTAGACGACGACGGCGTCCTCGGTCTCGACCTTGTATCTGCGGCAGTAGTCGAGGAAGGCGTTGACGTCCCTGGCCTTTATCCTCTGGAAGTCGGCAAGGGAGATGTCGGCGGGCCGGGCGGCCTCGGTCAGCCCGCTTTCGGCCGTGAGGTAGCCGCAGAAGAACAGGATGTCGCGCAGATAGGCGAGCCGCGTCATGGGCAGCACATTGCCCCTCAGGTAGGCGTAGAATCCGCCCAGGAAGGCGGGCAGCTCCCTTTGGACGGCCTCGCAGCCCTCGATGGTCGCGTTCTCCTTCAGTATGATGTTGTCGGGCCTGTCGCTCTTGTTCTGGATATGGCTTTTCTTCATCGTTTTCTCGGTTCCGCGCCGGGTGACGGCGACGCCGCGCTAGGCCCGCTTAAACATCCGCTCGATGTCCCGTCTGCGCAGGCGTATGAAGATCGGCCTGCCGTGCGGGCAGGAATAGGGGTTCTCGCAGCGCTCCAGCCCGGCCAGCAGGGCGCGTATCTCGGCGTCCGCAAGGCGGTCGTTCGCCTTGACCGCCCTTTTGCAGGCGGCCGATATGAGCCTTTCGGCGCCCGCCCCGCCGCCGGCCCCCGCAGTCCCCGGCGCCTCCTCGAGGACGCCCGCCAGGACGCCTTCGGCCTCGGAGACGGACATGAAGGCCGGTATCGCGCGCACGCGGAGCGCCTTGGGGCCGAATTCCTCCGCCTCGTAGCCCATGGAGGCCAGCATGGCGAGGCATTCCCCCCACTCGCCCGTGCCTTGAAACGGGGCCTCGGCCACCAGGGGCGCAATGAGCTGCTGCGTCGCCTTCTCCCGGCCTAGATACTGCCTGAGAAGCTGCTCGTACAGTATCCTTTCATGCGCCGCGTGCTGGTCTATCAGGTAGAGGCTGTCGCCGTCCACGCCCGCTATATACGTGGCGAACAGCGTCGTCAAGGGCTCTATGGCGCCGATCGCGAAGCCTCCTCCCGCCGCCGCATAGGCTTCGCCCGGCGTCTCCATCACACGATCCCCGCGACGCGCGGCCTCGCTTTCGGATCGCATCCCGGACAGTAAATTTTTTATGTCGATCTGCTCGGCGGGGGCCGGATCGCCCGCGCCGACGGCCCCTGCTGCCGTCAATGCGCCCTCGCCCGTAGCCGCAGCCGCGCCCTCGCCCGCCGCAGCCCCGCCGCCAGTCTGCGCGGCGGGCGCCGAGGCCCTGACCGCGTAGGTGGCCCCTTCCGGGACCGAGGCCACGGACTCCTTCACGCGTATGGCCTTCCTCACGGCGGCGGCCACGAAGGCGGACACGGCCTCCTCGTCGTCCAGGCGCACCTCGCTCTTAGCGGGATGCACGTTCACGTCCACCCGCTCCGGCGGCACGCTGAGGAACAGGAACGCTATGGGATGCCTGCCCTCGAACAGGGTCTCCCTGTAGCCCTCGGACACCGCCCTTTCCATGGCCCTGCTCGACACGGGGCGCCCGTTGACGAAGAAGGACTGCCCCCTGCGGCTGGAGCGGCTCTTTGAGGGCGGGGACACATAGCCGCTTACGGAAAGCCCGTCCGACGAGGCTTCCACCGGCAGCAGCCCCTCCCCCACGCCCCCGCCGTACACGGTCAGGATGTTCGCCATGAGGCTGCCGCGCCCGGAGGTGGAGAACAGGACGCTGCCGTTGTTTATGAGGCGCATGCGCACCGAGGGGTAGGCCAGCGCCATGCGCGAGGCCATGTCCGCTATCAGCGCGCCCTCCGCCCTTTCGGACTTCAGGAACTTAAGGCGGGCGGGCGTGTTGAAGAACAGGTCCCTCACTATCGCCGTCACGCCGTCCGCCGTCCCCACGGGCTTCCTTTCCACCGTGCGGCCGCCCTCGATCCGTATCAAGGAGCCGATCTTCTCGCCGCGGGCCTTGCTGACGAGCTCCATCCTCGAGACGGCCGCTATGCTCGTCAGGGCCTCGCCGCGAAAGCCCAGCGTGCTTATGGCGTCCAGATCCTCGGGGCTCCTCAGCTTGCTCGTGGCGTGCCGCCTGAAAGCGGTCTCGATCTGCCCTGCGGGTATGCCCGCGCCGTCGTCCGTAACGCGTATCAGGGACTTGCCGCCGTCCCTTATCTCTATCGTTATCGTGCCTGCCCCGGCGTCGATGCTGTTTTCAAGCAGCTCCTTGACGACGGAAAGGGGGCGGCTCACGACCTCCCCCGCGGCTATCTTCTCGGCGAGATCGGGCGGCAGCTCGACTATATCCCTTCGCGTCATCCCCCCGGCCATGCGCCCTCCCCCTCCGCCTCGGCCGCAGCCTTCAGATCCTCGAGCACCGAGAAGGCCCTGGACGGCGTCATCTCCATCAGGTTCAGCGATTTCAGCCTTTCCACGACGGGGTTGGGCGCGAAGCTGAACATCGAAAGCTGCACGGGCCGCCCCTCCGCCCCCGCGTCGCCGGCGCCCCGCGCCGATGCGGGAAGGCCGTCATGCGCATCCTTCCCCGCCTCCAGCCCGCGCAGCTTCGCCTCCGCCGCTTCAAGCAGGGCCCTAGGCACGCCCGCCAGCCTCGCGACGTGTATGCCGTAGCTCCGGCTCGCGCCCCCCTCCACTATCCTGTGCAGAAAGACCACCTCCCCGCCCTCCTCGCTGACGTCCACGTTCAGGTTCTTCAGCCCCGGCACATGCCCCTCGAGCGCCGTCAGCTCATGGTAGTGCGTGGCGAAAAGCGTCCTGATCCTGCTCTTTTCCGCGCATAGGTGCTCCACGACGGCCCAGGCTATGGAGAGCCCGTCGTAGGTGCTGGTGCCGCGCCCTATCTCGTCCAGTATTATCAGGCTCCTTCTGGACGCCGTGTTGAGTATGAGCGCCAGCTCGCTCATCTCCACGTAGAAGGTGCTGCGCCCCTGCGCGAGGTTGTCGGAGGCGCCTATCCGCGTGTATATGCGGTCCACGACGCCTATCTGGGCCCTGTCGGCGGGCACGAACGAGCCCGTCTGCGCCATCAGCGCTATGAGCGCGGTCTGGCGCATGTAGGTCGACTTGCCCGACATGTTGGGGCCGCTTATGAGCAGCATCGAGCGCCCGTCCATGTCCATCCACGTGTCGTTCGGGACGAAGGCCCCGCCGTTCATGGAGCCCTCTATGACGGGGTGGCGGCCCTTCTCTATGGCTATGACGCCGCCGTCGCCCACCTCCGGCCTGACGTAGCCCGAACGGGCGGCGGTCTCGGCGAAGGACAGCAGCACGTCGAGCGCCGATATGGCCGCCGAGACCTCCTGCATGGGCCTGATGAAGGCCATGAGCCTGTCCCTTATGTCCGTGAATATCTCGTACTCCAGCTGGTTTATCCTGGCCTCCGCGCCCAGGACGACGGCCTCGACCTCCTTCAGCTCCGGCGTGACGAACCTCTCGCAGTTCACCAGGGTCTGCCTTCGCATGTACTCCTGCGGGACCATGCCGAAATACGACTTCGTGACCTCGATGTAGTAGCCGAACACCCTGCTGAACCCGACCTTGAGGTTCTTTATGCCCGTCCTCTCCCTCTCCGCCCCCTCGAGCGAGGCTATCCACCTCTGGCCGTCCAGTATGGACGCCTTAAGGCCGTCCAGCTCCGCCGAATAGGACTCGCGTATGAGCCCGCCCTCTTTGAGCGTGAAGGGCGGATCCTCGCATATCGCGCCCTCTATAAGCCCCGCCGCCTCCGACAGATCGGGCATCCCCTCCCCCAGCCCGCGCAGCAGCGCGGCGCCGCAGGAAAGCAGATCGTCCCGGATGGCGGGGACGAGGGCGAGCGAGTTCCTGAGCGCGATAAGGTCCTTGCCGTTGGCGCTGCCGCAGGATATCCTCCCCGCAAGCCGCTCGAGGTCGTAGACGCCCCTGAGCTGCTCCCTCATGCTGCCCCTGAGCACTATCTCGTCGCAGAGGAAGCCCACTGCGTCCAGTCGCAGGTTTATCTCCGGCGCCCTGTTCAGCGGCTCGCGCAGCCACTGCCTCAGCCTGCGGCCGCCCATGGAGGTGCTGGGCCTCGCGAACACGCCCAGCAGGGAGCCCTGGACCTGCCTGTCGCAGAGGGACTCCGTCAGCTCGAGGTTTTTTATCGTGGAGCCGTCCAGGGACATGCGGCTGCCGAGCTCGTAGACCTTAAGGCTGGACAGATGCGCGAGCGACTGCTTCTGGGTCTCGTTCAGGTAGTGGATCAGGCCGCCCAGCGCCAGGGTCAGGCAGGGCCTGTCCGAAAGCCCCAGGCCGTCCAGGGAGTTGGCGCCGAACTGCCTGAACACCGCCCGCTCTGCGGCCTCCCTCGCGTAGGGGCCCTGGGGCAGCGGGCTCATGTGCGCGCCCGTCGCCATGGCTATCTCGCGCGAAAAGCCCGAGCTCTCGGCGTAGGGGCTGACCAGCGCCTCCCGCGCCCTTATGCGCGACAGCTCGTTGAGCAGGGTGCCGCAGGCGCCCTCGCCCGGGATCTCGCAGCCGGACAGCTCGCCGGTGGACACGTCGCAGAAGGCCAGGCCGGCGCCGCCCTCCCGCAGGAAGACCGAGGCCAGGTAGCTGTTGTCCCGCTCGTCCGGCACGGACTGGATGGACAGCGTGCCGGGCGTGACTATGCGCACGACCTCGCGCCTCACTATGCCCTTCGCCAGCGCGGGGTCCTCCAGCTGCTCGCATATGGCCGCCCTGTAGCCCTTTTCGACGAGCCGCGCGATATACGAGTCGGCCGAATGGCAGGGGACGCCGCACATGGGCGCGACCTCGCCGTCGCCCATGCCCTTCTTCGTCAGCGTGATCTCCAGCTCCCGCGACGCCGTGAGCGCGTCATCGAAGAACATCTCGTAGAAATCGCCGAGCCTGAAAAGCAGAATGCAGTCCTGATGCCTCTCCTTTATTTCGCTGTATTGCCGCATCATAGGCGTCATCGCCCGTCTGTCTCCTGTCCCGCCTAAAAAACGCCGCGATACTGTTCGGCGCCCGCGTCAGTTTTGTCCAGATCGGGTTCTGGGGGTGGATTTTGAACCGGAGCGCACTTAGAATGTACGTGAGGATTCAAAATCCGAAACCAGGTTCCGAGATGGGCAAAAATGGCGTGGGTGCCTATCGCTTGTTCCATGCCGCCAGGGCAAGGCGTATCAGCTCTATCGCGCGCCGCAGGTCCCGCTCGTTCAGCACATAGGCTATGCGTATCTCGCTCCTGCCGAGGCCGGGCGTGGCGTAGAAGCCCTCCGCCGGCGTGAACATGACCGTCTCGCCCGCGTCGTCGAAATTCTCGAGCAGCCATATGAGGAAGTCCTCGGCGTCATCCACGGGCAGCTTGGCCGTGATGTAGAAGGCGCCGGGAGGCTTGACGCAGACTATGCCGTCTATCTTGCGCAGCT
The DNA here is from genome assembly GCA_031270275.1 of Eubacteriales Family XIII. Incertae Sedis bacterium. Classification (GTDB taxonomy): domain Bacteria; phylum Bacillota; class Clostridia; order Peptostreptococcales; family Anaerovoracaceae; genus JAISXZ01. The sequence continues at coordinate 8,537 of JAISXZ010000128.1, forward strand.
CCTCGTAGGCCGCGTCGCGCCGCCTCTCGAACTCGGCCCTTATCCCGTCGAAATACTCGGGGCCGAGGCGGTAGAGGGCCGCGCTGCCTATCTGGTCGAACGTCGGGGCGCAGAGCCGGCTCTGCGCCAGCTTCATCATGCCGCCTATCAGATCCCTGTTCTTCGACAGGGCGACGCCTACGCGCGCGCCGCAGGCGCTGAAGCGCTTCGACACGGAATCCACGATCACCGTCCGGTCCTCTATGTCGCCGAGCTGCCCGAAGCTGCTCACGGCGTTGCCGTCGTAGACGAATTCGCGGTAGACCTCGTCGGATATGACAAAGAGCCCGAAGTCCCTTGCGGCCTGCCCTATGGTCTCCATCTCACCGCGCGTGAGCACGACGCCCGTGGGGTTTCCGGGGTTGGTCAGAAGCATGGCCTTCGTGCGGGGGCCCACAAGGCGCGCGATGGCGTCGCGGTCGGCGTACCTGTAGCCGTTCTCGGGCGTGGTGGTCAGGGGGACGATGACGCCGCCCGAGGCCCTGACGAAGGCGTCGTAGTTCGTGTAGAAGGGCTCGGGCACTATGACCTCGTCCCCGTCGTCGCACACGCAGTCGATGATGAAGCGCAGCGCCTCGCTGCCGCCGCAGGTCACGACGATGTCCTCGTAGGCGTATTCCATGCCGTAGCGCCTGTAGTAATCCTGCACGGCCGTGATCATGGACGGTATGCCCGCCGAGGGCGCGTACTCCACCGTCTCGCGCCCGTCGTTCGCTATGGCCTCGATGAAGGCGGGGGGCGTCCTGACGTCGGGCTGGCCTATATTCAAAAAATACACCTTCTTGCCGGCCTTCTTCGCGGCTTCAGTGTATTTGAAAAACTTCCGTATCGGCGACGGCTTTATGCCTGAAATCTTTTTTGACAGTCTCATAGGCTGTTTTTTCTCTCCCTGTTATCTTGCTGCCCGCTGCGGGGCGCGGACAGTTTCGTCTAAAACTCTGGACCATGGCCCTCGGATACGCCGTTGCCCAGCCCCCGAAGCGGCGGCCTCTCCAGCAGCAGCAGGAACTCGGTGTTGCCCTTTGCCCCCTTTATGGGCGACGGCATCGCGCCGGCCGGCGACAGGCCGTTCTCGTCGGCGTAGAGCCTCGCCATGCGCAGCGCCTCCCTGTGGACATCCGGGTCCCTTACGACGCCGCCCTTGCCCACCTGGCCGCGCCCGGCCTCGAACTGCGGCTTCACGAGGCAGACCATCCTGCCGCCGGCGTCCATAAGCCGCTCCGCCACGGGCAGGACAAGCCTCAGCGATATGAAGGAGACGTCTATCGTTACGAGGCCGGCCTTCTCGGGTATGGACGAGGGCTCGAGCAGGCGTATGTTCGTCCTTTCGATGTTCACGACGCGCGGATCGTTGCGCAGCTTCCAGTCGAGCTGGCCGTAGCCGACGTCGATGGCGTAGACCCTGCGCGCGCCCCTTTTGAGCAGGCAGTCCGTGAAGCCGCCCGTGGACGCGCCTATGTCTATGGCGACAAGCCCCTCGACGCTCAGCGAGAAGCCGTCGAGCGCCGCCTCCAGCTTAAGGCCGCCCCTGCCCACGTAGGGGCAGGCGGGCGCGGAGACGGATATCTCGGCGTCCATGGCCGTCGGCGTCCCCGCCTTCAGGGCCCGGACCCCCCCGACGCTCACGACGCCCGCCATTACCGCGGCCTTCGCCTTTTCGCGCGAGGGGAAAAAGCCCCTCTCGTGCAAGACGACGTCAAGCCGTCCCTTCTTTCCCATCAAGCAGGGCCTCCGCCCCCCTCGCCACGGACTCCGCGTCCATGCCGTATTTCACGGCCAGCTCGCTCACGCTCCCGTGCTCTATGAAGCGATCGGGCCAGGCCACGCACATCAGCCTTACGCCGCCCATGCCGCCGCGCCGGAAAAAGGCGGAGACCGCCGCGCCGAAGCCCCCCGCGCGCACGTTGTCCTCGACGGTCAGGATGCTGCCGCACCTCATGCCCGACTCGATCAGGGCCTGCCCGTCGAGCGGCATGACGAACCGGGCGTTCACGAGCCCGGCCTTTATGCCCCGCCCCTCGAGGATCTTGCACGCCGCCAGCCCTGTTGCGGCCATGCCGCCCACGGCCCATATGTCTATGTCCCCGCCCTCCCTGAGCCGCCACGATTTTCCGTGCGCGACGGCGGGCGGCGCCTTGGGCGCGGCGGCCGGCTCGCCCTTGGGGTAGCGTATCGCGAGCGGGCCGTCGAAGCCTGCCGAGTATTCAAGCATCAGCGCGAGCTCCGCGCTGTCCATCGGGGCCATGACCGTCATGTTCGGCATATGGGACAGATAGCTTAAGTCGAATATGCCGTGGTGGGTCTCGCCGTCCGCCCCCACGCAGCCCGCGCGATCCAGGCAGAAGGTGACGGGGAGCCCCTGCATGCACACGTCCTGGAGCGCCTGATCGTAGGCCCTCTGCAGGAAGGTGGAGTACACGGCGAAGTACGGCTTCAGCCCGCAGCAGGCAAGCCCCGCCGCGAAGCTCACGGCATGGGCCTCGGCTATGCCCACGTCGAAGAATCTGTCGGGATACCGCTTTGCGAAGCCCGACAGCCCCACCCCGTCCGCCATGGCCGCGGTGATGGCGACTATCCGCCTGTCGTTTCCGGCCATCTCCAGCAGCTTTTCCCCGAAAACCCTGGAGCCCGAGCGCGCGCCGGGCTCCGACACCGGCGCCCCCGTGTTGGGGAGGAAGGGCCCTATGCCGTGGTATCTGCCCGGATTCACCTCCGCGTTCCTGTAGCCCTTGCCCTTTTTCGTGATGACGTGGACCAGCGTCGGCCTGTCCATGTGCCTGACGGCGGACAGTATGGCCGTCAGATCGCCTATGCTGTGGCCATCGACGGGCCCGTAGTACTTGAAGCCCAGGTCCTCGAACATGGCGCCCGCCGCGTGCAGGGCCGCGAATTTCAGCGTGTCGCGTATGCTCTCCATGCCGCCGTACAGCTCCTCGCCTATGGCGGGTATGTCCCTGAGCTTCTTCAGGGCCTTCTTGAACTCGAGGTATTTCGGGGAGGCGCGCAGCCTCGAAAGCGAAAGGGCTATGCCGCCGGTGCTCCTTGATATGGACATCTCGTTGTCGTTCAGCACGACTATGAGGCCCGTCCTCCTGCTGCCCGCGTTGTTTAGGCCCTCGAAGGCCGGCCCGCCCGTAAGCGCGCCGTCGCCTATGACGGCCACGACGCCGTAGCTCTCGCCCGTCAGCTCCCTCGCCTCGGCGAAGCCCATGGCGGCGGATATGGAGTTGCTGCTATGCCCGGAGCTGAAGGCGTCGTGGGGGCTTTCCTCGCGCCTGGGGAAGCCGCTGAGGCCGCCGAGCCTTCTGAGGCCGTCGAAGCCCCCGGCCCGGCCCGTAAGCAGCTTGTGCACGTAGGACTGATGGCCCACGTCCCATATTATCTTGTCGCGGGGGCTGTCGAAGACCCTGTGCAGGGCGATGGAGAGCTCCACCACGCCCAGGTTCGAGGCGAGATGACCCCCGGATTTGGAGACCTTGTCAAGCAGGAAATCCCTTATCTGGTCCGAAAGGAGATCGAGCTCCCTGGCGTCCATCGACTTGAGCTCCGCGGGGAAATCGTACTCCGTCAGGTTCTTCCTCATCGCGCTCATTTGGTCCTGCTCCGCAGGGACTCCGCCATGCGCACGAAGAAGTCCGCCTTCCCCTCGTATGGCTCCAGGGCCGCCAGGGCGCTGTCCGTCAGCTCCCTGAGCCTCTCCTCCGACTTTTCAAGCCCGTAAAGCGCTGGGTAGGCGGGCTTTTCGTGGTTTATGTCCGAGCCCGTCTTCTTGCCGATCTCCTTTTCGTCCCCGGACACGTCGAGTATGTCGTCGGCTATCTGGAAGGCGAGGCCGAGGTTCTCGGCGTAGTTCTCGAGGTTCGCGATCAGCTCTCTGTCGCCGCCCCCTATGTTGGCGCCCGCCTTCACGGCGGCCACTATGAGGGATGCGGTCTTGTTCACGTGTATGTAGTCCAGCAGGCCGCCCGAGACTATCCTGTGCTCCGCCTCTATGTCCGCCAGCTGCCCGGCCACCATGCCCCTGCAGCCCGCGCCCTTCGATATCTCGTAGGCGGCGCGGACCCGCTGCTTCAGCTTGGAGGGATTGTCGAAGTATATCAGCATGTCCTTGTTCATGGCCTCGAACGCCGAGGTCAGCAGGCCGTCGCCGGCCAGTATGGCTATGCCGTCCCCGAAGACCTTGTGGCTTGTGGGGACGCCCCGCCGCATGTCGTCGTCGTCCATGGCCGGCAGGTCGTCGTGTATGAGGGAATAGGTGTGTATGTACTCTATGGCGCAGGCGTAGGGCAGGGCCTGGCTCACGTCGCCGCCCGCGAAGCCGCAGGCCGCCAGCAGCAGGCAGGGCCTTACCCTCTTGCCGCCGCTTTTCAGGCTGTAGCGCATCGCGTCGTACAGGGTCTCGCTCTTGGGGTCTATCTCGGGAAGAAAATCGAGTATGTGATCGTCGATCAGGCTCTTGTAGCCAAGATACGCCTCAAACCCCTTCATCAGGCCTCCCCTCCGCCCCTTGCAAGCGTCTCTATCCTCTGCTTCGCCTCGCGCAGCATCCTCTCGCAGTCCCCGTAGTGGGCCATGCCCTCCTCGTAGGCGCCCATGGCCTTTTCGAGGCTTATGTCGCCGTTCCTGAGCGTCTCGAGCGACCTTTCCAGCCCCGCCAGCGACTCCTCGAAGGAGGGGCGTTTCTTTGCGGCCTTCTCAGCCATGATGACCTCCATGTCGCGGCAGGGCCGCGCCGGGGCACACGCCCCTTGCCTCAAGCGTTACCGAACCGTCGCGCAGCGTCGCCGTCAGCGCGTCGTTCTCCCTGACGCGGGCCACCGAGGGCACGGGATTCCCGGCGGAGTCCGAGAGCATGGCGTAGCCCCTGTCGAGCACGGACCTCGGATCCATGCCCCGCAGCCCCGCCGCCATCCTTTCCGCAGCCTCGCCGCCGGCCGAGACGGCGGCCTCCGCAAGGCGCGCCATCTCCGCCCCGAGCCCGGACAGCCGCCACGCGGCGGCGTCCGCCCTGTATGTCATCGCGCCGCCCAGGGACTCCGGGCCGCAGGCCGCGAGCCGCAGCGAAAGCCTTTCGAGCAGCCTGGCCGCGCCGCCATGGAGCTCCTGGCTGCGGGCCCTGGCCCTGTCCGCAAGGAGCCCGGCGTCGGGGACGGCCATCTGCGCGGCGGCGGTAGGCGTCTCGGCGCGCCTGTCCGCCACGAAGTCGGCTATCGTGAAGTCCGTCTCGTGCCCAACCGCCGATATGACGGGTATGCGCGACGCGTATATGCCCCTGGCCACTATCTCCTCGTTGAAGGCCCACAGCTCCTCGGCGGAGCCGCCCCCGCGCCCGACTATCATGCAGCCCGTATCGGGGCGCAGCCTGTTCACCGTCTCCATGGCGTCCGCGATGTCCGCGGCCGCCCCCGGCCCCTGGACCTGCGCGGGGCAGACAGTTATGTCCACGAGGCGGTTCCTCGACCCCAGTATCTTAAGCATGTCCTGGAGCGCGGCCCCCGTCCCGGAGGTGACGATGGCGACAGCGCGCGGGAATTCCGGTATGGGCCTCTTGCGCCCCGCGTCGAAAAGCCCCTCGGCCGCAAGCTTCGACTTCAGCCTTTCAAAGGCCGCGGCCAGGCCGCCCTGCCCCTCGACCCGGATGTCCCGTATGGCCAGCGAGTAGTAGCCGCCCCTTTCGTAGAGGCTGATATAGCCGTCGGCCACCACCTCCATGCCGTCCTCGAGCGTATAGCGCAGCGCGGCGGCGGTCTCCTGCGCCAAAAAGCAGTTCAGCCTGCTTCCCGCGTCCTTCAGCGTGAAGTACACGTGGCCCGACCCGTGGAGCTTAAGGTTTGATATCTCGCCCATGACGGACAGGGCGCCCAGGACGGGATCGGTGTGCAGCAGTTTCCTTATGTAGGCGTTCAGCTGCGAAACGCTTATCGGCCTCATGCCCATGCGTCTTCCATCGGCTATTCGCCGCAGGGCTCGGCGCCCTCGGCGGGATCGGCGTCGCCGTCGCCGCGTATCATGCGCCCAAGGACGCCGTTGACGAAGCTGGACGAGTTCTCGCCGCCGAACTTCTTGGCGAGCTCGACGGCCTCGTTCGCGGAAACGGAGACCGGTATGTCGTCAACAAAGAATATCTCGGCCGCGGCAAGCCGCAGTATGGCGAGATCCGCCCGCGCCATGCGCGAGAGCTTCCAGTTGTCGCTGGACTTCGCTATCGCGGCGTCTATTTCCCCCATGTTGCCGACGGCGGCCTCGAAGACGAGGTTTGCGAAGGGGAGCAGGGATTTGTCCCTGAGATACGCCTCCAGGAAGGCGTCCTTGCTTCGGACGCTGAAATCGCCCTGGGCGTCCATCTGGAAAAGCATCTGCATAAGCGTCTCGCGCGCCCTTGACCTCTTGTTGGCGCGCATCCTAGGAAGCCCCTTCCTGCCTGCGCCTGACGCCCTGGACCGCGATGTTGACCGATTTCACGTCCGCGTCCGTCATGCCCTCTATCTCGTTCTTGATGTTCCTCTGCAGGTTCCAGGCTATTTCAGGTATCTTGACGCCGTATTCCACTATCACCTGGACGTCCACGGCCAGCCCCTCGTCCTCGCGCGAGATCCTTATCCCCTTCGAGCGCGGCTCCTTGCCCAGTATGTTCTGCGAAAGCGCGCCGGAGAAGCCGCCGAAAAAATCGTGCACGCCGTCGGTGGCGGCCAGGGCTTCCCTCACGCAGGCCGCTATCACCTCGTCCGAGACGCTTACGGCCCCGAGGCTTTCTGTGTTCGCGCCGCTGGCCAATCCCCTCACCTCGCTAAAAGCCGCCTTCCGCGCCCCCCGCCGGGACGCCGGTCACAAGCCGTATCTTGTCTATCCTTCTCTCTTTTATCGATTCCACCTTGAAAACGCAGCCGCCCTCCGTCACCACGTACTCCCTGCCGTCGTTCCCGTCGGGTATCTCGCCTATCTTGTCTATTATGAAGCCGCCTATCGTCTCGTGCTCGCTCGACGATATGGCAAGCCCCAGGTCCTCGTTCAGGTCGTCTATGTAGTAGCCCCCGTCCACGAGCCAGGAATTGCTGCCCGTGCTCTCGATCTTGGGCTCGCTGTCGTCGTACTCGTCGTCGATGTTGCCCATGATCTCCTCTATCATGTCCTCTATGGTGACGATGCCGGAAAAGCCGCCGTACTCGTCTATCAGGAGCGCGATATGCGTCTTGGAGGTCTGCATGTCCCTGAAAAGCTCGTCTATGTTCTTGCTTGCCGGCACGAAGTAGGGCTTTTGCATGATCTTGCGCACATGCACCTTGTCGAAGCCGAACTGCCGCGCCTTTATGATGAAGTCCTTCATGTAGAGCACGCCGATGATGTCGTCTACGTCCTTGTCGTAGACGGGCACCCGCGAAAACCTCTCCCCAAGCAGCTCGTCCACGTAGCCCGTCAGCGGCTCGTTGATGTTTATCATGTAGACGTCGGTCCGGGGGGTCATTATCTCGTAGGCGAGCTTGTCGTCGAACTCGAAGACGCTCGTTATCATCTCCTTGCCCGCCTCGTTTATAAGGCCCGTCTCCTGCCCGACCTCAAGCAGGGACTTTATCTCCTCCTCCGAGTATTCCTCCTCTATGCCCTTCTCGTCCCTGCCGGAGATCCTCAGCAGCAGGTTGACGGACTTGGAGAGAAGCCACACGAAAGGCGCGGCCGCCCTCGATACGAGCAGTATCGGCCTTGCGGAGAGCAGCGCTATCCTTTCGGAGGACTGCAGCGCCATGCGCTTGGGGTAAAGCTCGCCGAAAACCAGGCTGAAATACGACAGCACGCAGGTTATCAGGACCACCGCGACCTGGTAGCTGTACGGCACGCGGAGCGCGGCCAGCAGCCCGCCGACATCGTCGGCCATGGACGTGGCGGCGGCGGCGCTGGTGAGAAAGCCCGCGAGGGTTATGGCTACCTGTATCGTTGACAGGAACTTGTTGGGCTGCTCGATCAGGCTGAGCAGCGCGCCCGCGTTCTTGGCGCCGTCGGCCGCGAGGGACCTTACCTTCGCCTTGCTCACCGACACTATCGCCATTTCGGCGCACGCGAAGCACGCGTTTACGAGTATCAGCGCGGCCAGCAGGAGCAGCTGTGGCAAATACGGCATTCCGTCAGGGTCAGGGTCCAGGTCCATAGGGTCTTATGTCTCCTTGTCGTTGTCCGCGCTACGGTCAAAAAAATCGCGCGGCGTTCAAACTATATAAATAATAACCGTTGCGGCTCCATTGTGGCGCAGGCGCGCGGCGGCTGTGCCGCAATCCGCCATGCGCGTTTTCGCCGCAGGCGAAAAAACCGCGCGGCACTTAAATATAATAGCCGCTGCGGCTATTATACAGCAATTTTTGCCGCATGTCCACGCATTTTTGCGCCATGCGCCGCGCTATGCGCCGCGCTAGTCGTCCTCGGGCCTCTCGTCATCCAGGGCGGGCGGGGCGGCCTCGCCTAGCTCCTCGACGCCGCGCAGGGCGCGGTTGATCGCCCTTGTGCGCGTGCCCACCAGCCTTTCTATCGTGTTATCGACGGTCTGCAGCTGCTTGTGCGCCTGGCTGAGCAGGGACTCAAACTCGCCGAACTGCTTCTTCACCGACCGCAGCGTGTCCCAGACCTCCTGCGACCGCTGCTCGATGGCGAGCGTCTTGAAGCCCATCTGAAGCGAGCCCAGAAACGCCGACAGGGTTGTCGCGCCGACGGCGGTCACCTTGTACTTGTCCCTCAGCTCCTCGAACAGCGCGACATTCTGCACCACCTCGGCGTACAGGCCTTCGGTCGGCAGGAACATCAGCGCGAAGTCCGTGGTCTTGGGCGGCACGATGTATTTGCCGCAGATGTCCTTGGCGAACAGCCGGATCCTGGCGTGCAGCGACTTGCGGGCCTCATCGATCGCCGCCTTGTCCTCCGCGTCCAGCAGGCGCGTGTAGTCCTCTATCGGGAACTTGGAGTCGATGGGCAGGAGCAGCGGCTCATCCCCGCTGCCGGGCAGCTTTATGGCGAACTCCACGCGCTTGCCTGCGGCAATCTCGACGTTGACGTCGTACTGGCTGGGCGCCAGGATGTCCTCCAGCAGCCGCTCCAGCCGGACCTCGCCGTATGTGCCGCGCTCCTTTACGTTGGTGAGCGCGTTTTTGAGGCTCTTTGCGTCGGCCGCCAGGCTTTTCATCTCGCCCAGCCCCTGCTGGACGCTGTCGAGCTGCCTGCTGACCAGCTCGAACGACTGGGCCAGCCGGGTTTCCAGCGTCTTCTGCAGCTTCTCGTCCACCACGCCCCGCATCTGTTCCAGCCGCCGCTCGTTGCTCTCCTGCAGGGCCTTCATCCTCGCCTCCAGCGTGGCGTTGACCTTCTCGATGCTCTCGGCGCTGCCGCGCTGGACGGAGGACAGGCGCCCGTCGATCCGCTCGCCGAATTCCCGCAGCTGCCGGCTCTGCTCCTCGCGGCTGGCCTTCAGCGCGTTCTGCGTCTGCTCCTGCATGGACGACAGGCGCCTGTCCATCTCCTCGCGGTTGCCCTGCAAGGTGGACTGGACGCTCTCCTGGATCATGCCGAAGCGCCGGAACTGCTCCGTCGCCCCGGCTTCCAGCTGCCTGGCGATGGCCTCGCGCTGCTCATCGCCGCTATTTTTGAGCAGGGCGACGATCTCGCCGACGCCGGATTTCTTCCTGCCGGCCAGCAGCATGACGACGGCGAACGCGATCAGCGCGACCGATACGACGCCAAGGACGATCTGGATGCCTTCCATTGGATGATGTCCCCCATTCCGGATGTTGGCCCTTGTTCCTGCGCGCCGGCGCGGCGGCAGACAACGGCCTCTAGACCAGTATAGCACACCCTGCAAGAAAAAGCCAATCCGAAAGGGGAAAAGAAGCTGCGAAAGGAAGCTGCGGAGGGGAAAGGTTCTGCGGCGGATCGCGCGCGGCGGCCTACATGGTGGACGGCAGCCACGTGGCCAGCTGCGGGAATACGGAGATGAGGATTACGACGATTATGTCGGCGACTATGAAGGGGATCACGGCCCGGAATATCTTCACCACGGACACGCCCGAAAATCCCGACAGCATGAACACCACCATGCCTATAGGCGGCGATATGGCGCCGAGCGCCATCATGATCACGACGAACAGCCCGAGCCAGATCGGGTCAAAACCGACCGCCGTGAGCGCGGGATAGAGCACGGGTATGGTCAGTATGATCATGGGTATCTCCGGCAGTATCATGCCCAGCACGATGTACATGACCGAAACGGCGAGAATCATCACGGGCATGGGCGCGTCGATAGACGCCACGAAACGCGTTATCATGAAGGGCAGCTTCGACAGGGTTATAAAGCTGATGAATATGTACGTGCCGATCAGCAGGGTAAATATCATGCCCGTCGTGAGCACCGTTTCCCTGAGCGCCAGCAGCAGCTTCCCCATGTTCATCTGGCGGGAGGACGCGGCGATGGCCAATGCCCCCGCGCAGCCTATGGCCCCCGATTCCGTCGTGGTGAAGAAACCCGCGTATATCCCCCCGAATATCAGTATGAAAAGGGCGACCACGGGAACGATCCCGGCGAGCGCCCTAAGCCTCTCGCGCATGGAGGCCCTCGGCCCTGCCGGCCCCATGGCGGGGTTCCTCCTGCACACGATGGTTATGAAGCCTATGAATATGGCCATCATTATGATTCCGGGGATAAAGCCGGACATAAAGAGCTTGCCTATGTTCTGTTCGGTGATGATGCCGTACATGATGAACGACAGGCTCGGCGGTATGATCATCGTAAGCGGGGCCGCCGCCGCTATCGTGGCTGCGGAAAAAGGCTCGTCGTACTTGTAGCGCCGCATTTCCGGCAGGGCGATCTTCGACATTATGACGGTGCCTACCATGTGCGAGCCCGTTATGGCGCCGAGCCCCCCCGTCGCGGCGACCGTCGCCGACGCCAGCCCGCCTTTAAGGCTTCCGAACCAGGCGTTGCACGCCCTGAAAAGGTCCCTGCCGATATTCGATTCCGATATGAGCATGCCCATGAACGTGAACATGGGGATCACCGTCATCGTGTAATTGTTGACATTGGTAAACGGGACCTGTCCGGCTATCATAAGGGCCTGGGCCGGCCCGCGAAGGACAAGCAGGCCGACGAAGCCGACCAGCCCCATCGCCACCCCCACCCACATGCGGCACATGATGAGGGCGATCACCGCGACAATGCCCAGAACCGCAGTCAATTCAGGACTCATTCCCGTCCCCTCCGTCCGACAGGGACAGTATCGCAAGCTCCGGGCCGCCGCCTGCGCCGCCATGCCCCGCGGCGGCCGCCGTATCCCTTTTTCGGACCCTCTCTATGAGGAATACGGCCGCCGCGAAGGCGGCCACGACAAACGACACGCCGAGAAGCGCCAGAAATGGCCATTCCGGTATGCGGAGCAGCGCGTATACGACATGGAACTGCAGCGAGAACCTTATGGATTCAAGCGTCTGCCAGCCCACCATGGCGAAATACGCGATGCTGAGCGTTATCGTGGAAATGTCCATGCCCAAGGCCGCCTTTTTGGGCACGGCGTCCACAAGGAGCCTCACCTCGATGTTCCTGTGCTCGATGATCACGGCGGCCATGGAGGCCATTATGCTGACAAGCAGCACCTGGGATATCTCGATGACGCCGACCACAGGCGCCCTGAAGATCGTGCGCAGGACGACGTCCGCCACCGTGATGCACAGCATGACGACGGTCGCAGCCACGGAGATATACATGAAACATTTTACGGTCGCACGGACAACCCTTGCGAACAGCATAGGCGTGGCCTCGACGAAACACAGCCCGGAGGCATGACGGCGGCGGCAGGGCGCGGGCCTGCGTGCCTCCCCGCTGCCAGCCCCGCCATATCTAGCCGAATCTCTCCTCTATCAGCTCGAGCGCCCGCTCGTAGATCGCCCGCGCGGCCGGGCTGTTCTTGCTGATCTCCTCTATGGCCTTTTCATGCGACGGCCTCGCCAGATCCATCCACTCGGCCAGCTCGTCGTCCGTAAGCTTGACGAATAGGTTGCCGCGCTCCACCCCGATGTCTATCGCCTCCTGGCTCATATTCATCTGGTCATCGGAGAACAGATAGCTCTTTTCCGCGAACGTGTTTTTTATGAGCTCCTGCAGATCCTCCGGAAGCGAGTTCAGGAAATCCGTGTTGATGACCATGCAGGCGAAATCCACCCACGCGCCGTAGTCCCCGAATTCGGTATGCACGTTGACGAGCTCGGTCAGGCCGAACAGCATTTCGAAAGCGTAGTTGTTGACATAGCCGTCGGCCACGTTCTTTTCAAGCGACGAGTAGGTCTCGGGCGGCGGCATCTGCACCGGGGCCGCGCCCGCCGCGGTAAGCGCCTCGAAAAACTCTATCTTGTTCGTTATGAGCTTCATGCCCCTGACGTCGGCGGGGACCCGGATCTCCTTGTCCTTCCCCGTAAAGTGCAGATGGTATGGCGGGAACGCGAAGTTGCCCAGATTGGTCATCCCCAGGTCCTCAAATTCCTTTTGCATCTCCGGGAATTCATTCTGAAGCTGCGTGAGTATCTCGACTGACTCCTTGGGGTCCTTCAGCCCTATGAACGGCAGCTGCAGGATACGGCTGTTCAGCGGCATCTGGCTGGTAAAATTGTTGCTCGGGAACATAGATATCTCCGCCACGCCCGTCTGTATGCCCTTTGGAATGTCCTGTATGGCCATCAGCGAGTTGGCGTAGAAGATGTCGAATTTGAGCCTGCCGCCGCTCGCCTCCTCGAGCTCCCTGAACACCTTGCCGTGGCTCGGCAGGGCCGACTCCGCGCCGGTTATGTTCACGTTCACGGTGTAGGTCACGCCGTCCGCAGGGGCCTGCGTTTCGGCGGCGGCATCGGCTGGGCGCGCCTGCTCCTCGTCGGCAGGGGCCTGTTCCCCTCCGCCGCAGGCGGCCAGCATAGACACACAGAAGATGCCTGCAACGATCAGGCAGATGGTTTTCCTCGACATATCGCTGTATACCTCCTTTATAAGATAGGTGGCCGGCGCTGTCGTCCGGACCGGCCGGCACAATGCGCTACGGCACGACAAACTGGCCCTTCATCTCATCGTATATCTCGGGAAGGAAGCTCGCCAGATTGCTGTATTCGATGATGACATGCTCGTGGAAGCCGTGTATCGCCTCCCACGCTATGGACTGCCCCTCCCGCAGCATCAGAACCGGGCGCCTGTCCACAATGCTGTATCCCATCCAGCAGCGGGAGCGCAGCTCGATCCCCTTGCCTCCGGGCAGGTCGCGGCAGGTGTGCAGCATGACGGCGCGGTCCGGGGGGCTGCCGTTCGGCAGATCGAGCGGGTATATCTCGATGTTGATGCACATGGCGTTCCCTATGTACGGCTGCCTGAACCGCCCGAGATCGAAGCCGAAGTGGTAGGGCGACGTGTAGTGAAGCAGTATGCGGGCGTTTCCGCCGCCGACGTCCTCCGTCAGGTCATGCGCGTAGTAGCGCGACTTCTGCTCCAGCGGCACCGTTGGATCCTTGATGCGCTCAATCGCGTCGTCGGGTATCCTGATGGTGTAATGGCAGGGCGGGTACCACAGGCGGTAATGGAAATCGGCCATGGCCTTCCAGGGATACCACCACGAAAACATGTCGGCTGTCCCGTTCGGGACGAATGTGCGGTTGCACATGTACGCCGCGCCGTTGGGCAGGACGCAGCAGCCTGTCTCGACCTTCTGGTATCCCTCGTCGAGTATAGCGTTCATGTCGCCTATCGGCATGGCGTCCCTGTAGTCCATGGGCCTGCCCTGTTTCCATATTTCGTAGGCTTCCGGGTCGGGATCCGCCATTTCCCGCTCGTAGTACCGTGCCAGCGGGTGTTTCCTCTCCGCATCCGTCAACGGGCGATAGAGCCCGTTGAACTCGAATTTCATGTCTCGCCTCCTTTCCCTGCGGGATGGGGCCCGCCCCGCGAAACGGCAGCGTCCGGCATATGCTTCGGCGTCTGCGGCGCCTGTAGCGGCCTTCCTGGGCAGCGCGGAGAAGTATGCTTGTCCGCGCGAGAAGAAAATGTAAAAGCTGGGCGGGAAGGCTGCGAAATGGCATAAAAAAACCCATGAATATTTCCCATTCATGGGCAGAAAAGGCCGCGCGGAACATTATACTTTTCCGCACGGAGAAGAATTTCCCTCTTGCTAAGTATTCTATACGCTCGGAGCCGATATGTCAACCATGCTTTTCGGAATCTTCGCCCGGACGACTGCTTGCCGCCCAAGGGCCCTCAACTCAGTCCTCCAGCTTGCGCAGGCCCTGGCCCTCCATCCACGCGTCGAGCGTGTCCAGGAAGCGGCGCTCGTCCAGATCCGTGCGGTCGCCCGGCTGCGAGCCCTCGTAATGCAGGACGCTTATCCCGATCCCGTTCAGCTGCAGCGCCTGCTCCTTCCTCGTGAGCGTGCAGCCCACCCCGCAGCGCCACAGGGGCATGATCGCCCCGTCGGCCTTGAACCCTTTGGCAAACTCGAGCACGGCGCTCGGGCGGATATATTCGTCTATCTTGAATATCTGCGGGCCCCTCGCGTCGGTGAACATGCGGCGCAGGGCGTCCTCCCTGGTCCTGACCGGCCTGTCCGGCGGGGCCGCGGGCTTCGCCCTGGGGACGAAGGCCCCGTCCCCGTCTAGCTCGATAGGCCCGGACATGGTGTGCGTGTACTGCGAGCCGAGGCAGACCGCGCCGTACTTCTCCATGTAGCGGTAATATTTCATGTAGTGCCAGGCCGGCGGATGGCACTCTATCCAGCGGTACCTCTCGTTGCCGACGGCGGCTATGCGCTTGTCCGCGCGCCACTTTATCTCGTCGCGCAGCGCCCTCCAGAAGCCCAGGGTCTCGTCGGGGTCCAGCTTCGTCAGCATCCCCAGGGTGTAGAAGGAATACAGGTCTTTTACCCCGAGGGGCGTAGGCACGTTTGCCATGAGCCGCGTGATTTCAAGCCCGTATTCCTCCATCTGCCTGCGGGCGTCCATGCTCTCTATGAGCTTTTCGTCGTCGAACCTCTTGCCAAACACCCGCTCTATCTCGTTGATGACGTTGAGGGTGCACTGTACCCTGTGCTCGATCAGGGCCTTCTCCCTTTCGGGGTCGTAGGGGCCGAGGTACATGGTGCAGTCGTTGCCCCATCGCGGTATGGGCGAGTAGTCCATGCACTGCTGCCCGCGCTTCGTGTGCTGGTCGCACACGTCGGGAAAGGGCACCGACATGTCGCGCATAGGGAAGCCGCTGCCGTCGAGCTGGTAGCCCAGGAACATCGATCCCCAGCAGTTGTTCACGTAGCCGCACAGCTCGCGCCCCCAGCCGCGCGTCTCCGCCGCCAGCCTGCACTTCCGCGCGTACTCGTCGCTCAGGCTGGCCAGCATCGCCCCGTGCGGGTTGTCCTCCACTATGTTCAGGGAGTCGAAGCCCACGCTCCAGTCGGCCTCGCCCGTGTTGCCGTGGGCCAGAAGCGAGCCTGGGGCCGCCGCCGATTCGTCTATCGACCTCTGCCACCTGGCCCTCAGCTCCTTGGCCCTGCCCCATATCTCAAGAGGCCTCGTCTCCCATTTCTGCCCGCTCAATCCCGCACCTCCGTTCCGCCGCAGCCCGGCCCCAGTGGCCGCCGCCGCCCTACTTCAATGTCTCAGTCGAAAGCCCCCATCCTTCCAGGCGTGAAGATGCGCGGATCCATGACCTTCAGATCGCCGCTGATGATCGGCGTGAAGCCCATGTTGCGCAGGACGTCGTTTTCCAGATCGGCCCCTGGGGCGATCTCCGTCAGGACAAGGCCCTCGCCGGTCAGCCTGAAGACGGCGCGCTCGGTCACGTAGACGGCCTCCTTCCCCTCTTTGGCCGCCATCGCGCCGTTGAAGGTGATCTGCTCCACCCGGTCCACGAATTTCTGGATCTGCCCTTCCTTCACGATGTTCAGCCTGCCGCCGCCGATTTCGGACTCGAAGCCCTTCGCGGTGAAGTACGTGACGAACACGACTTTTCCGCTCGTTTGGCTGATGTCGATGAACCCGCCCTGGCCGGCGGGGCGGTTGCCGAACTTGCTGACGTTCACGTTCCCCGCCCTATCGACCTGCGCCGTCCCAAGGAAGGTGATGTCGAGGCCGCCGCCGTGATAGTAGTCGAACATGGACGGGTGCGCGATGTACGCTTCGGCGTTCACGGCCGCGCCGAAATCCGAAAGGGGCGTGGGTACGCCGCCGAAGGTGCCGAGCTCCAGCGTGAAGGTGATCCTGTCCCGTATCCCCTCCGAGTCCGCGACGTCGCCTATGCCCGCCCCGATCCCGACCCCGATGTTGACGACGGCGCCGGGCCACAGCTCGAAAACGGCCCTGCGGCATATGACGTCGTCGGCCGCCAGAACCGGCTTGGGCCGGGCGGCGCCGCCGGAGGGCCTCCTGAGCTCGCCGCTGAGATGCGGGCTGTAGAGCGTGCCCTTCGTCTGCCTGTGGTTCTCCTCGGGTTCCTCCGCGACGACTACGGCGTCCACGATGTTCCCCGGTACGACGACGTCCTTGGGCCTGAGGCTTTTGTCGGCCGCCACCCTTTTCACCTGGGCTATGACCGTCCCCTTCGAGGCCTTGGCGGCGAGGGCGGCCTCCAGTATCTCGAGCTTAAGCGCCTCCTGCTCGATGGTCAGGTTCCCGCTCTCGTCGGCCGTCGTCGCCCGGATTATCGCGACATTTATGGGGTAGCTTTTGTAAAAAAGCCATTCCTCCCCCTGTATCTCCATGAACTCGACGAGGCTCTCCTTCGAGATGCCGTTGAGCCTGCCGCCTTCCTGCCTCGGGTCGATATATGTACCCATCCCGATCTTCGAGAGGACGCCCGCCTGCTTCGCCGCGGCGCACCGATAGAGCTGGTTGAGGATGCCCTGCGGAAGCGCATAGCCCTCGATCTCGTTGTTGAATATCATGGCCCGCACGGGCGGCACGACGTCGGGATGGGAGCCGATGTAGCGCTTAAGCAGGCCGGGCACGCCGAGTTTCGAGTCGCCGAGCCGGCTGTCGAAGGGCAGCCCGTGGCCGCAGCCCGCGCTTATTGTCAGGTTTTTCGGCGAGCCTGTCTCGAGAAAGCATTCGAGCAGGGCCTTCGACATGTATTCGGGATATCCCACCATGCCGGCGGAGGTGATGGCCACCGTGTCCCCGTCCTTGATGAGGCCGACGGCCTCGCGCGCGCTCATGATCTTGCCTTTCACCAGGGTGTCCCTCCTTTGTTTTTTCGCATCGGGCCGCTTGCGGGCCTGGGCGGGCCGTCCGCTACGCGCCGCCGTAGAACACGGCCGGAAGCCAGGTGGCTATGCCGGGCCATATGAGCAGCATGACCGTGAGGATGCACGCCGTCACGACGAAGGGCAGCGAGCCCCTGAAAAGCCGCGTGACCGTGGCTTCCGGGTCAAAGGCGAGGCAGCCCCTAGCGATGAACACGCCCGAGCCGACCGGCGGCGTCAGGGCGCCGATGCTGATGACCATGGTTATGATGATGCCGAACCATATAGGGCTGTAGCCCAGGGTCCCGCATACGATAGGGAAAAAGATAGGCATGGTGACAAGGGTCATGGACAGCAGGTCCGTGACCATCCCGAGCACAAAATATATCACCAGGATGACGGCCATTATCTTCCATGAGTCCATTTCGAGGGCCGCCACCCAGTCGCCGAGGACAAGCGGGATCGTCGATACGGAAAACATCTTGCCGAACACGTTGGCGCAGGCAAGCAGCATGAAGACCATGGCCTGCAGCCGCACCCCCGCGAACAGCGCGTTCTTGAACTTCGTCCAGTTGAGCTGGCGGGTCACGATCACTATGACGAACAGGCCGAACGCCCCTACGGCGCCAGCTTCCGTAGGCGTGAATATGCCGGCGAACATGCCGCCCATGGAGAGGGCGAATATGACGGCGATCACGATCAGGCCACCGTTCAGAAGGCTTTTCAGGCGAACCTTCCAAGGCACGACGTCGGGGGATTTCGAGGTCCAGTTCGGATGGCGCCAGCCCATCCACGTTATCGCCGCGATATTCAGCGCCGTCATGATAAGGCCGGGCACGATGCCGGCCATGAACAGCTTGCCTATGGACGTCTCGGTGACGATGCCGTATATGATGAAGTTGTTGCTGGGGGGGATCAGCACCGAAAGGCCGGAGCCCGAGATAATGGTGCCGGCGGCCAGCTCAGGCGCATAGCCGCGCTTGCGCATCTCGGGGTAGGCTACGGCGCTCATGGTGCTGGTGCAGGCCGGGGGCGAGCCGCAGATCGCCCCAAAGCCCGCGCTCGCGACCTGGACGGCGTTCGCCAGGCCGTTTTTTCTGTGGCCGAAGAAATAGTTCATGGAAACGAACAGCTTTTCCCCTATGCCCGTATAGCTGGCGAAGAAGCCCATAAGCCCGAACATCGGGCCGACGGTCAGGGCGTAGTTTGAAAACGTGTTGAACATCTCCGCCGTCATGATCTGGCTCGCGACATAGGGATCCGTCATCGCCATGATCCCAAGGGCGGAGGCGAACAGCATCGCGAACGGGATCGGAATCCCTAGGAACATGAGGATCAAAAATCCCACCAGGGCCAGCATGCCTATCATTATCGGGCTCATAAGTCGATAGCCTCCATTGCTCTCCGCAGCGGCGCGGTCATGATTCCATGGCTTCCGTGTCTTTCGGCACGACGAGCGCCCGGAAGTCGATCTGGCCGCCGCCGGTCATTTCGGCATGCCAAAGCAAAATGGCCTTTATGATTATCGAAACGGTCAAAAATGTGAAGCCGACAGCGAAGACCAGCGAAGGCGCCCATATAGGTATCTGTATGTCGTAGCTGACGTCCTGCCTGACGAACCTCCCATACGTCTGCATGTACAGCAGATATGTTATCAGGATGAATACAGCCGCGCAGATCGTGTTCGTTATCGCCTTAAGCCTGCCCGCCGCTTTTTTGGGCAGCTGCTCGTGGATCAGCGACATGGTGATGTTGCCGTCGATCCACTCGTTCTGGGCCAGCGCGAAGCTGGCGGCGCAGAGGGATATGTAGCGTATCATCTCCGTGGAGCCAAAGATGGGGGTGCCGAAAAAACGCCGCATCACGATGTTGAAGATTATCAGGAGCACGTTTGCGAACATGAACACCCAGGCCACGTAGGCCTCGACTTTCCATATTTTAGTCGCGACAATCAGCAGTTTGCTCATATCCAAAGACTCCTTTGGGTGTGGCAGGCCGGTGCCAAGCCTTGCGTCCGCCGCCGTCGCTTAATGCTCTATGAACTCATCGCCGAGGAAGTTGTCCGCATAATCCTGCCACGAGTATTTCTCGCTGTACTTTTCGGACAGTTCCCGGATCTTTTCCAGCTCGGCCGTCCCGTTGAGGCCCTTGTCGTCGAGCTGTTTGAGGTAGTCGTCCAGGATGTCGGCGCTGGCCGCCCTGTACGCCTCGAGATCCGCGCCGCCGAGGATGACGATGTCGCAGTTTTTCGCGGCTTCCGCTATGCGCCCGACCTTCTCGTTCCTCTCCATGGCCGTCACGTTGCTGTCGAAGGCCGTCTTGACGGCGGCGAGGAAGGCTTCCTGCTGGGATTCGGGCATTTTTTCAAGCGCCGTCCGGCTCATGATCGTGCCTTGGACGAAGGTGTCAAGCGGGTTGATGAGGGCGTTCTTGCCGAGCTCGTCCAGATTCATGTTGGCGGCGGCGGGGAACACGTTGTACATGCCCTCCAGCAGGCCGTTGCGCACCGCCTCATAGACCTCGCTCGTGTCCATCGTCACGGGGGTGGCCCCGTATGCCTTCACGGTCTCACCGAACACCGCCGACGCGCGGATCTGCTTGCCCTTCAGATCGGCAATCGAGTCGATCCTGCTCTTGGTGAAGAAGCACATCGGCCCGTTGCCCGTGCCCCAGAGGAAAACGACGTCATTGTATTCGGCGGCTGCCGTCGTCTGGGCCCATTCCGTAAGGACCTGGCTGGCGACGATGCCCCTGGGGTTGGGTATCGCCCCAGGCATCCCGAACAGCTGGGTCACGGGGAAGCGGTTCATGACGGTCGCATAGTCTATGAGGCCGATGTCGCAGGTGCCGGTCAGGATGCCGTCATAGATGTCGTTCTGCCCGAGCAGCGTGCCGCTGGGGTATATCGTGATCGTTATCTTCCCCGGCATCGCCTTGTCCAGCTCCGCCTGGATATTGCCTATGGTTATTTTCGCCATGGGGTTGCTGTCCGGCAGATAGGTCGCGTATTTCAGATCGAGCGTCACCCAGTCGGCCTGCCCGTCCGCCTCCGAGCTTTCGGGCTGCACCTCGGCGGCGCCTGTGTCCGCGGGAGGGGCCTCCTGCTGCGTGCTGGAGGACGGGCTGCCGCAGGCGCCGAAAACGAGAATCAGGGCAAGAGCCATCGCCACTGCCAAATACAGCTTGCTTCTTTTCATTTCACACCTCATTCCATTTCCAAAAGTGAAAAGCCGGCTTGTCATTGCTTCGGGGCGGCGCCGCCTTCATCTGCGGCTATGAGCGCGGCGCCTAGGGCGCATCCGTACTCCGCGTGCTCGGGGACGATGAAATTGATGCCGGATCTGGCCTTCAGCGCCTCGACCAGCGCCGCGTTTTTCGTTATGCCGCCAAAGAGCACGGCGCCGTCGCGCGGCGGCACTACCTTGTCCTGTATGACGGAGTTCAGCCTGACCGCCATCGCGTTTATCAGGGCGCCCGCCACCTCTTTCCGGGGAACGTTCTGGTTCAGGAGCTCGAGGGCGTCCAGCTCGGCAAAGACGATGCAGCCGTCGTTGACGGTTTTGCCGCCGCAGGCGTCGGGGGCAAGGGCCCCGAGCCCGTCCAGCCCGATCTCCAGCCGCCCGGCCATATGCCTGATGAACGCGCCTATGCCCGAGGAGCATTTCTGGCTCAGCGCCGTCTGCAGGACCCCGTCCCCTTTCAGCGGGACCACCCGCGCCTGGTCGGCGCCTATGTCCACGACGGACTCGGCCTCGGGGAAAACGAAGCTCGCGGCCCTGCCGTCCGCGATGGGCTCCGTAACGCAGCCGTCCGCAAAATCCGCGTCGTATTTCCCTTGGCCCGTCGCGACCGTCCTTGCCACCGACGACGCGGGGATTCCGGCGGCCTTCAGGGCCTCGTCCCATACCGCCAGGACGGCCTTCTTCCTTTCAAGCCCGCCCGAGGTCCCAAGGGCGCGCGACAGGACCTTCCCGTCCTCGAGAACAACAACCTTCACGCTTTCAAAACCCGCGTCCACTCCAGCCGTGACCATGCCTGTGCCCCTCCTTCAATCTTCCAGTTTTCCGAAGCCCTGGCCCTCCATCCACACGTCGATCTGGTCCAGGAAGCGGCGCTCGTCCATATCCGTGCGGTCGCCCGGCTGCGAGCCCTCGTAATGCAGGACGCTTATCCCGATCCCGTTCAGCTGCAGCGCCTGCTCCTTCCTCGTGAGCGTGCAGCCCACACCGCAGCGCCACAGGGGCATGATCGCCCCGTTGACGCCCATCCCCGTCGCGAATTCGCTTATGGAGCGCGGGCGTATGTATTCGTCTATCTTGTAGACCTGCGGGCCCCTGGCGTCCGTGCTGAATATCCGGCGGAGGGCGTCCTCCCTGGTCCTGACCGGCCTGTCCGGCGGGGGCGCGTTTTTCGTTCTGGGGCCGAGCGTCCCGTCCTCTTTGAGTTCGAGCGGCCCGGACATGGTGTGCGTGTACTGCGAGCCGATGCAGACCGCGCCGTACTTCTCGAGATAGCGGTAGAATTTCAGGTAGTGCCATGCCGGCGGGTGGGCCTCCATCATGCGGTACCTCTCGTTGCCGACGGCGGCTATGCGGTTGTCCGCACGCCACTTCGTCTCGTCGCGCAGCGCCTTCCAGAAGCCCAGGGCCTCATCGGGGTCCACCTTCGTCAGCATCCCTATCGTGAAGAAGGAATAGAGCTCCTTAGAGCTAAGGGGCGCGGGGGTCCTCGCCATGAGGCGCGTGATCTCGAGCCCGTACTTCTCCATCTGCGGGCGCGCGCCGAGGCCCTTTACAAGCTTTTCGTCGTCGAATTCCTTGCCGAATATCCGCTCTATGTCGTTTATGGCGCCGAGGGTGCACTGGACCTTATGCTCGACCAGCGCCTTCTCCCTATCGGGGTCGTAGGGGCCGAGGTACATGGTGCAGTCGCCGCCCCAGCGCGGTATGGGCGAGTAGTCCATGCACTGCTGCCCGCGCTTCGTGTGCTGGTCGCATACGTCGGGAAAGGGCACCGACATGTCGCGCATAGGGAAGCCGCTGCCGTCGAGCTGATAGCCCAGGAACATCGATCCCCAGCAGTTGTTCACGTAGCCGCACAGCTCGCGCCCCCAGCCGCGCGTCTCCGACGCCAGCCTGCATTTCCGCGCGTACTCGTCGCTCAGGCTGGCCAGCATCGCCCCGTGCGGGTTGTCCTCCACTATGTTCAGTGAGTCGAAGCCCACGCTCCAGTCGATTTCGCCGGCGTTGCCGTGGGCCAGAAGCGAGCCTGGAGCCGCCGCCGACTCGTCTATCGACCTCTGCCACCTGGCCCTCAGCTCCTTGGCCTTGCCCCATATTTCAAGCGGCCTCGTCTCCCATATCTGACTGCTCAACTCCGCACCTCCGTTCCGGCGGCGCCCCGCCCCGTGAACGCGGCCCGCCCCTCTATGCCTCGCTCCAGCCGCGCAGGCGGGTCATGCCCGGCTTTATCATGCCAATCAGGGCCTCTATCCTCTGGCGGGTCTCGGACGGCGGCAGCGTCGTGTCGCGCTCAAACGTATGGTAGGGGATGTTTCGCTCCCTCAGCATCTTCCATACCGCGTACATGTCGCTGCCGTGCGGATGGCAGTATATCTGCTTCGCTATCACCACGCCGTCGGCGTGAAAATCCTCGTAAAGCTCGTATATGCGCTGCGGCCGCCTGCGCCACACGTTGTCCTTCAGCGCGCTGTGGGGACGGCCCAGATACCTGAGCGCCAGCGCCATGAGCCGATCCTGCATCGGTATCGTCTCGTTCCATATGTACGAGCTGCCGTTGTCGAGCTCGTCCACGACGACATTGCCCCCGGCGGACTCGACGATGCGTTCAAGCTCCACGTCGTAGGTCTCGCTCCCTATCAGCATCAGGCGCACGCCGTCTTCGGCGGGCGCGCGCCGCTCGATCTCGGGGATGAGCTCCCTGAGCATCACGTTCATCTCCGCCTTGTCCATGATCTGGGACGCGAGAAGGAGCCCCATCGCCTCCGAACCCAGTATCGCGGGGCGGTCGAGGCGCCTGAGCTCGTATATGCGCCGCAGAAGGCGCCTGTTCTCGTTGTACACGTCTATCGCCGCGTCGAGCGCGCCGTCCGTTATCGCGCTGCCCGTCCATTCCTCCAGCCGTCCGCGAAACACGCCGAGTTCCGATTTCAGCACGTCCTTCGAGGTGCGGCCGTCCGTGTAGTCAGGCACGAAGATGTAGTGGCTGAACAGGCCCGGCCTGCGGTTCACCGCCGTCTGGAACGCGTTGTACATCCATTGGCAGCCCTCGGTATTGACCACGCCGTCCACGTAGTCGTAGTCGCCCTCCAGGAACTGCCTGAGCATGTCCCGCGTGCAGTAGCAGTTCCCGTACATCTGGCGGTCCGTCACGTCGTCGGCGCGGTGCCCGGCCATGATGCGCACCGGCAGCGCGCCTGCCGCATAGGCCACTTCCTCGGGCATATAAGTCTCGTAATACCCTAGAACCCTGCCGCCCGTCCGCTTCTTCCATTCCCTGGCGTAGTCATGGCGGTTCTCCAGTATGTTCCTGAATCTGTCCATTGGCGCACCTCCGATATGCCCTTCCGCCGGCCGGATCAGGCCAAAAGCGCCGCGCCTATCGCGCCGGCAAGCTGAGGGTCATGCACGCTGCTGAGCGCCGTGGTCCCCAGGGCCCTCTCCAGACGCCTCGTTATCCCCGCGTTCTTAGCGAGCCCCCCGGTGAACGCAAGGCTGCCGTGGACCTTTACGTCGCCGGCGTCCAGGTCGTAAAGCTTGCCTATCGACCCCAGTATCCGCCATGCCACGGCGAAAAGATACGCCGCCAGCACCTCGTTGCCGCTGTACGGCGCCTCCTTGAAGCCCGTGCGGAGCAGCCCTATCGTTTCGGGGTTGGCGAACGAATAGCATGTCGTGCTCACGGGCTCGGGGTCCTTCTCGACGTCCAGTGACCGCGCGCCCATCTCCGTTATAGGCACCTGCAGCATGTCCGCCATCATCTCTACGCTGCGGCCCATCCCGGTGGCGCATTTGTCGCTCATCACGAAATCCCGGACGCGATCCCAGTCGTACAGCCTGACGCACTTCGTCGTCTGGCCGCCGAGGTCGGCCACCGTCGTCGCCTCCGGGCCGTACATGAAGCGCGCGCCCCTGCCGTGGCACTGTACCTCGTCCAGGAACTTCGTGGCGCAGACGGCGTTGCGGGCTCCGAAACCCGTCGCCGCGATCCTCTGCATGTTTTCGGTCTTTAGGCCCGAGCCGCCGGCCGCGAGCGCCATGGCCCTCTCCGCCGCGGCCCTGAAGTCGGGCCCCGTATGTATGTTCGCATAGCCGTGCAGCTCGCCGTCGCAGAATATCGCCGCCTGCGTGCTCGTGGTGCCCACGTCGATACCCGCCGCGACGCCCGACGCGTCCCGCCAGTCCCGCCCCTCTCTAAGCCAGCTGCTCTCCGGCCACCTCCAGTAAGCTTCGCTCATCCTGCTTCACCCTCCTCGTCATCCTGCGCACGGACGGCATGCAAACGGCGCCTTATGCGGTGGCCGTTGTGCATGCCGCCATCTCAATTGTAAGCTTGGCGGATCTGTTTTGTAAAACACCGAAACGCGTTAACATTATGCCGAAAAAAGATAGATCTGCGTCAGGCATGGGCTGAATGGCCACGCCCCGGCTGAACGCCCGGCCGAACGCCCGTATTGATTTTTGCGGCCGGGCGGCGTATAATAGGCGTGTCAAGAGAGCGTATCCGCTGCGGAAAGGCGTCGTCCAGGAGGGCAAATTGGCTATAGACACGGCAAGGCTGATACAGAATATCGAGAAAATCGCCCCCGCAAGCCTTGCGGAGGGCTGGGACAACACGGGGATGCAGATAGACATGGGGGCCGCCGCCGTGAAAAGGGCGCTGATCTCGCTTGAGATAACGGGCGAGGCAATCAGCGAGGCGGAGAGGCTGAACGCCGATTTCATCATCTGCCATCATCCGCTGATCTTCGACAAAATAAACATAATCGACGGAAACGATGTTACGGGAAATCAGATAATACGGCTCATACGCGCGGGCGTGTCCGTATACGCGGCCCATACCAGCTTCGACTCGGCATACGGCGGGAACAACGACCGCCTGGCCGAGCTGCTCGGACTGCAGAAGCTGAGGCGGGTACAGCCCCGGAAGGAGACGCCCGACAAGGCCATACTGGGAAGGATCGGGGACTTGCGGGAGGAAAAGAGCCTAGACGAGGTCTGCGGGCTGCTGAAGGCGAGGCTGGGCATAGAGCGTCCCCTTCCCGTGGTCGGCAGGCCGGAGCGGCGCATCAGGAAGGTGGGCATCTGCACGGGCGGCGCAGGCGATCTGATCCGCGACTTCGCGAGGAACGGCTGTTCACTGTTCATAACCGCCGATCTGCGCCATCACGAGGCCTTGTTTGCGTTGGAGAACGGGATCTGCCTGATAGACGCGGGGCATTACGCCTCCGAAAGCATATTCGTGGCGAATTTCGCGGAAAAGCTCCGGGATGCGGTCGGCGACGTTCTCGAGGTGATCGAGTCGAGGAGCGGGCGCGAGCCCTTCCGCTACGTCTAGCGCGGCGCCTCGTCCATCCCCCTATATCTCCTCGATCAGGGCGACGCCCTCCTGCCCCCCGATCAGCTCGAGCATGTCGGACGGCGGGATTCTTTTGGGCAGCCGCAGGGACAGATGCAGGCCGACGGCGTTTGACAGCAGGGCCGATGAGCCGTAGTGCATGTCGGTGACGTCTGCGCCGCAGTCCCTGACAAAGGCGAGGATCGGCTTCATGCGCTGCACGGAATCGATCTCGATGTACAGCTGGAGCGTGCGCGAGCGCGCGTATATCCGCCGCTCTATGGCGGGGAAAAGCGCGAGCACGACCACTATTATCACGGCGGCGGCTATGGCGCCGGAATAAAAGCCTATGCCTATCGCAAGCCCGGTGCAGGCCGAGGCCCACAGGCCGGCTGCGGTGGTAAGCCCCTTTATGCGGTGGCGCCCGGTCACGAGTATGGTGCCGACACCGAGGAAGCCCACGCCCGTTATGACCTGCGCGCCGAGGCGCGTCGGGTCTGACAGCCCGGATATGTTCTCGAACACGTACTGGTTGGTGAGCATGGCGAGACAGGCCCCGACGCACACCAGCGAATGCGTCCTGAAGCCCGCAGGATGGTTGCGGACGCCGCGCTCTATGCCTATCGCGCCGCCCAGCAGCACGGCAAGCAGCAGGCGGAACACGGTGACCCCCACGCCCTCTGGCTCAAAAAACCCGTAAAACGCCGATGTAAGCCCGGCAAAACCTTCTTCCATAACATCCTAGCCCCATGCGCGGCAAGCCCAAGGCCGCTCCGATACCATCTGACGGACGGCTACCGATCAGCGGCAGGCGGACTTGGCCGCCGCCCCGCCCGCTGTATCTTGCCGGAAACCGTCTTTGGCAGATC
The DNA here is from genome assembly GCA_031270275.1 of Eubacteriales Family XIII. Incertae Sedis bacterium. Taxonomy (GTDB): domain Bacteria; phylum Bacillota; class Clostridia; order Peptostreptococcales; family Anaerovoracaceae; genus JAISXZ01. Next base: position 35,244 of record JAISXZ010000128.1, read on the forward strand.
ATCGACGAATTCTATCTGCCTCGGGGTCTTGTAGGCGGACGTCATCGCCCTGACATGCCGCCGCAGCTCCCCTTTCAGGCCGTCTGAAGGCTCATAGCCCTCCCTCAGCACTACGCTGGCCTTGATCGCCTGCCCGCGCAGGCTGTCAGGCACGCCCGTAACGGCGCATTCCAGCACCGCCGGATGCTTCAGCAGCACGCTCTCTATCTCGAAAGGGCCGATGCGGTAGCCTGCGGACTTTATTATGTCGTCGACGCGCCCTATGAACCATATATAGCCGTCGCTGTCCTGCCATGCCACGTCGCCCGTGTGGTAGACGCCCCCGCGCCAGGCGTGGGCCGTCAGCCCCTCGTCGCGGTAATAGCCCATAAACATGCCCATTTCGCCGGGCTTGGAGCGCACGCATATCTCCCCTTCCCCCCCTGGGGGAACCTCATTCCCGTCATCGTCCAAGAACGCCAGCCGATAGTTTGGGTTCGGCCTGCCGAGCGAGCCGGGGCGGGGCTTGGCATACTGGGTGTTCATTATGAGCGGCGTCGTTTCGGTCTGGCCGTATGCCTCGTGGATGGACAGGCCCGTCATGTCCCTGAACCGCGAAAACAGCTCCTCGCTCAGGGGCTCGCCCGCAGACGAGACATGCTCCAGCGCGCCGAGGTCGTATTTTGACAGATCCGAATTGGCGAGAATCCTGAAGACCGTGGGGGGCGCGCACAGCGACGTGACCCTGTGGCGGCTTATGGCGAGCAGGAACCTATGGACGTCGAAGAAGCTGTGGTCATACGCGAATATGGCCGCCCCGCAAAGCCATTGCCCGTATATCTTGCCCCAGGCGGCCTTAGCCCAGCCCGTGTCGGCGAGCGTCAGGTGAAGGCTGTCGGGATGCAGGCGGTGCCAGTAGCGGGCGGTCGAGATGTGGCCCAGCGGATATATGAAGTTGTGTGCGACCATCTTGGGCATGCCCGTCGTGCCGGAGGTGAAATAAAGCAGCATCATGTCGCCGTTTTCGGTCAGCCTCGCGGGCGGCGGCCCCTGCGCGAATTCGTCGAGGCCGGCGTCGAAGGACTGCCAGCCTGGGCGCGGCCCGCCAAGCTTCACGCGCAGCCGGACGGTCGGCGAGCGATCCATCGCGGCGTCAACCGTCCCCACGATGCTGTCCTCCTCGGTGCAGAGTATGGCCGCGACGGAGGCGGCGTTGTTGCGGTATGCCACGTCGTCCGCAGTCAGCAGATGCGTCGCGGGTATGGACACCGCGCCCAGCTTCATCAGCCCCAGGATCGCTATCCAGAACTGGGCGCGGCGCCTCAGTATCAGCATCACAGGATCGCCCCGGCCTATGCCGAAGGAGGCGAAGAAACGCGCCGCCGCGTCCGAAAGCGCGGACATCATCGCGAAGCTGTAGACCGCCTCCCGGCCGTCGTCGCTGTACCAGACCATGGCCGTCCTGTCGGGCGAGGACGCCGCGAGGGCGTCTATGCAGTCAAAGGCAAAGTTGAAATTGTCGGGCCGCATCACCTGGAAATTCCGCGAGAAATCGTCATAGTCCTTGAAATCTGTCTGTTTGAGCAGTTTTGCCAGCATATGAGAAAACCTCCCGATCCGCATTGTCGCACGGTCTTGCCTAGCCGCCGCGCCTTGACCATTTTACCACAAACACGCGGCGAAGCAAAGCGTTTCTGACAAAATACGCCAAAATACGCCATGCAGGAAAATCCTAAGAAGATCTGCACATAAAAAATTTAAGAAAATCATTAAAACCCCTTGACAAGCATAAATAAGCACGGTAGAATGATTGAGTAATGGTTCAATCGTCCTGTTCGGGTTGGAGGAATATCCATGAGCACACAGTCTGTTGATATCGACCGCTGCGACTGCGACGCGATTCACGAGGAAGTGGTCGCCGAGGTTCGGGAGAAAATGCCGGACGACGATATTCTTATCGACCTGGCCGACCTGTTCAAGGTGTTCAGCGATTCGACGCGCGTAAAGATTCTCTGCGCCCTGCAACACTCCGAGATGTGCGTCTGCGACATCGCCGTGCTGCTCGGCATGACGAAATCGGCGGTGTCGCACCAACTGC
>JAISXZ010000186.1 GCA_031270275.1 Eubacteriales Family XIII. Incertae Sedis bacterium
TCTCGGAACCTGGCTGCGATTATTGGCTTCCTCACGTACCAAGCAGTACGCTCCGGGAGCCAAAATCGCCCCCAGAACCCGATCTGAACAAAACTGACGCGGCGGGTGAGTAGTTTCGAGTTAAGTAGGTGAGTAGTAACTTCCCCCGCGTTCCCTCATCCCGTCCCGTCACGCCCATACAGGCATTCCGCGAGCCTCATCAGCCTGCCGTCCCGCTCGCTGACGGCGCGCTCGGCCCCGTCGCCGGGATAGCCGTAGAAGCCCTTCCCGCTCTTGGCGCCGTACTCGCCCGCGCGGTAGCGCCCCGCCAGCATCCCCTGCGGGGACTTCGCGTCCGAGAGGTCCGCGAACAGATACTCGGCTATCCTGCAGAACGTGTCCAGGCCGCCGAGATCGGCGGTCTCGAAGGGGCCCAGGCAGGCGTAGCGCAGGCCGAGGCCGTGCTTCACCACGCTGTCCACGTCCTCCATGTCGGCTATGCCGCTCTCGACTATGTGCATGGCCTCGCGCAGCATCGCGAACTGCAGGCGGTTCAGCACGAAGCCCTTCGCGTCCTTCCTGACCCGGACCGGCCTGCGGCCCACCGACAGGGCCAGCTCGTAGACCGTGTCCATCGTCTCGGCGGCGGTGCGGTCGCCCGCTATGACCTCGACGAGGGGAATGAGGTGAGGGGGGTTTACCCAGTGCATGCCCGCGAAGCGCTCGGGGGCCTTTACCGCGGCGGCTATCCCGTTTATAGACAGGCCGGAGGTGTTGGTCGCAAGCGCCGCCTCGGGCCTGGCGATTTCGGACGCCTCCGCCCAGAAGGCCTTTTTCGCGTCCATGCTCTCGACTATGCACTCGATCACGAAATCGGCGGCCCCAAGCACGTCGGGGGAGCCGCTGAACGATATCCTGCCGACGAGCTCCCGCGACGCCGCCTCGCACAGCTTCCCCTCGCGGATCCCGGCCCTCTGGTTTATGTCTATCAGCTCGCGGCCCCGCTCGATGCTATCGGCGCTTATGTCGTAGACGGCGACCCTCCGCCCGTGCGCGGCGAAGATCTGGGCCATGGAAGCCCCCATCAGCCCCGCGCCGGCTATGGCGACCGTCTTTACCTCGCCGGCCCTTATTATATCCACGGGCGGTCCTGTCCGGAGGCCCCGTGCGGCGCCTGCCTGTCACTCATCGAGAACGACCTCCAGCCTCTCCTGTATCTGGTCATAGGCGAACTCCACGACCTTCTCGCGCAGCCATCTCACGAGCTCGCCGCCGGACTCGTACTCGTGTTCGCCCAGCGCGTCCATGGCGCTCTGCATCGCCTCTATGTCGTAGTCCCTCCCGGCCGCAAGCATCCTTTCGAGCAGCGCCCTGTCCGGCGAGGGCTTCCTGTCGCCGCCGTCGTCGACGGCGGCGTCGGCCCTTTCGATCAGCTCGGCAAGCCGCGGCAGCAGCTCCTCGACCCTCTGTATGAAGGCCGCGTTGCCGGCCTCGACGCCCGCGTAGTCGCCGGTCTTGGCCGCCATCTCCAGCGCCTCCGCCATACGGCCGGCGGCGTCCGCGCTTATCCCGTAGCAGCTGCCCTTTATGCCGTGTATCCTTATGGCGTAGTCCGGCAGCGAGCCCTCGGAGACCTCGCGCAGGCCGTCCAGCATCTTGGGCATGTTCCGTACGAACGAGCTTAGGACGCGGAAATACGTGTCCGCGCTGTTGTTGAAGCGGCGCAGCCCGGCGCTGAACTCCATGCCGTCGATGCGCACGTTCTCTATTATGTCGGTCATCACGGCAGAGCGGCCGCTCTTTGCCTTCGGGACATCCAAAGCCACAGCTTTCACCTCCCCTTCCTCGCCGCCGGGCGCACCCTTGGCCCCGGCCGCGTCCGCCGCTGACCCGTCGGCCTCGGCATCCTCGCGCCTGCCCTTCACCCACTTGTGCAGCACGGCGTCAAGCCTGCTCACGTCTATGGGCTTCGTCATGAAATCCTGGAACCCGTTATCAAGGAATATCTTGTCGTTGCCCACTATGGCGTTCGCTGTCAGGGCGATTATCGGCACCGTCCTCGCGTAGTCGCTGTCTATCTCGCGGCGTATTATGCGCACGGCCTCCATGCCGTCCATCTCGGGCATCATCTGGTCCATGAACACCGCGTCGTATATATGCTCGGCCTCGCGTATCAGCTCGACGGCCTGCCTCCCGCTCGAAACGCAGTGTATGGTCAGCGCGTAGGGCGCCATCATGCCCTTCGCCACGTCGAGGTTGGTCGAGACGTCATCCACCACCAGCACCTTGCCATAGGGCATGGGCGCGTAGTCGATGTCCTTGATCCGCCTGCTGCGCTCCTCCAGGAAGCGGAACGCCTCCAGGTTCTCGGCGTTCTCCTTGCCTATGGGCCGCCCGTCCACTATGGCCTGCACGACGCGCGCGGTGAACAGGCTGCCCTTGCCGTACTCGCTTTCGACGGATATCTCGCCGCCCATCATCTCGATGAGCCTCTTGCATATGGAAAGGCCCAGCCCCGTCCCCTCTATGGTGCGGTGGCTGCCCATGTCCACCTGCTGGTACTCCGAAAAGAGCTTGCCGATGTTTTCCTCGGATATGCCTATGCCGGAGTCCTTTATGCGGAATTCCAGCACGCATTCGCCGCCGCGCCGCACGCAGGACATGCCCAGCGAGACCACGCCCTCGGGCGTGTACTTTATGGCGTTCGAGAGCAGGTTGCTCAGCACCTGCTTGACGCGCAGCTCGTCGCCGTAGAGCCTGTTCGGCAGATCCTCGTCGAGCTCAAGCCGGAAATCTATCTTCTTCGAGCCTATCCTCATGATGTTCATGCTGACGGTGTCGCTGATTATGCTCGCCGTCTCGTACTCTATGGGGAACAGCTCGAAGCGGCCCGACTCTATCTTCGATATGTCGAGTATGTCGTTTATTATGTTCAGGAGTATCACGCCCGAGCCGTATATCTTCTCGATGTTCGACAGCGTGTCGTGCGGCAGGTCCTTGCGCAGCTCCAGCTCGGCCAGGCCGTTTATGGCGTTCAGCGGCGTGCGTATCTCATGGCTCATGCTGGCAAGGAACTCGCTCTTGGCCCTGTTGGCCGCCTCCGCCGCCTCCTTGTCCCTCAGCGCGTCCGTGACGTCGTGGAACAGCATCATCACGCCCATGACGCTGCCGGAGTCGTCGCTCATGGATGTCACGTGTATCACGTAGGCGCGGGGCTCGCCGCCGCCCCTGAAGTCCACGGCCTCCTCCGTAACGAAGTCGGGCCGGCCGGCTATGGCCATATCCACGGCCTCGACGATGCCGGCGAGGAAGCCCTCGCTGCTGAAGCGCCGGAAGGTGTCCGAGAAGGGCCTTCCGTCTATGAGGCCGAAGTTGCGTATGCCCGCAAGATCGATGAAGTTCTTCGTGCAATAGGAAAAACAGCCCTTCTCGTCGAGCAGGATTATGATGTTGGGGCTGTTCGCAAGCACCATGCTGAGGTACTTTTCCTGCTTCGACTGCTCGGCGCGCATGATGGACGCCAGGCTGTCGCGCGTGGCCGAAAGGTTTTCTATATTCCGCAGATCGCCTTCCAGCATGGCGATGCGGCGGCTCAGTTTTTTCTGCTGCAGCTGAAGCCTGGCGTTCTCGCCGCGCAGGGCCTCAGCCTCCTCCTGCGTCAAATAACACATATTATCAGCGAATCGTTCTGGAGATGGTTTGCGGCGCTGCCGTCCGCCAGGATGCTGGGGAATATCTCGCCGCCGGAGTAGGCCACCGAATACGGGAAGGCCTCGCCGAAGCGCTCGGCCAGCTTCTCGTGCTCGGCCATGGGCTTCGCGCCGAGCACCAGCCTGCGCGCCACGCAGGAGTAGATGAGGGCGCCCCTGCCCTCCGCCACCTTCAGCGTCTCATCCGCCTTTTCGCCCGACGAGCGTATGACGTCGTCCATGCCCATGGTCGCGAGCGCGAGCGTCGAGTTCACGTTGGCCGCCCCGGCCAGGATCACGCTGCCGCCTTCCGCCGGGCTTACGCAGGCCCGTATGAGGGTGGAGCCGTCCTCCTGGTACAGTATGAGCGGCATCGACTGTATGTTGAACATGACGCCGCCCGAAGCGAGGCCGATGGACTCGAAGTACTCCACGGCCGGCAGGTTGTTGACGGTGCTGAGCACGTTGCGATCCACCCCGGTCACCATGGCCTTCTGCTTGAGGATGTTCTCGTCCGTCACCGAGACGCTCATGAACACGGGGTCCACGTCGCCGCACAGCGCAAGCAGCACGAGCGAGTCGCGGTAGTGGCTGCCGTTGTGTATCGTGAATATCCTGCCCTCCTCCAGGTTCCTCGATATCGCGAGCGTGCCGAAGGCGGGCAGGCCGCCGGACAGGCTGTCCAGCTTCTCGACGAAATCGTCGCCGCAGACGTTCAGCAGGAAGGGGACGAAGGGCATCAGCATGGCGGGCTTCTCGGGCAGGCCGGAGACGAGGCGCCCGTAAAGCTCCTCGATGGGGCCGTCCACGGCGCCCGTGATCGGCTCCGACGCCCCTGTCACGAAGCTGACGCTGTCGCTAGTCAGCACGGCTATGGACAGGCCCAGGGGGCTCATCCCCTCGCGCGTGGACACGCTCAGCGTGGTCGTGCCGACGACATCGAAGGGCAGCTTCGCGCAAAGCCCCTCCACCACGCCGCTCTCCAAGAAGTCCACGAAGCAGTGCAGCACGCCGACGGAATGTGCCTTCAGGCTGTTTTCGAGGTCCAGCTGGGCCAGGACTTCGGAGACTGCGGCCTCGATGTCGTCTATTTCCTCTGTGAAGGCTGTGATCATCGTTACCATTTTTCCCTCCTTGAATAGTTCCATTTCAGTTCATTCAAACCCCACGCCATTTTTGCCTAGGCCATTTTTGCCCATACTGCGGCTGCCTACTTCTTGTTGGCCACGGCGATGAACTCGCCTTCGTGCCGCTTCACGACCTCTATCAGGTAGGGGTCGAAATGCGTGCCCGAGTCCCTGTACATTATGTCGAACGCCTCGCCCGTGGAAAAGGCTTTTTTGTATGGCCTCTCGGACGTTAGCGCGTCGAATACGTCGGATATGGCGGAGATGCGCGCGCTCAAGGGTATGTCCATGCCGCTCTTGCCGCAGGGGTAGCCGCTCCCGTCCCACTTCTCGTGATGCCCGTAGACTATGTCGAGGGCGACGCGCAGCAGCGAGTCGTCGTCAAGCTCGCCCACCGCGTCGCGCAGCATCTCGGCGCCGTGTATGGGGTGCGTCCTTATTATCTCGATCTCGTCCTCGTCCAGGCGGTCCGGCTTCAGCAGCACCTTGTCGGGCATGGCTATCTTGCCTATGTCGTGCAGCTTTATGGACTCCACGATGTCCCAGCCCTGCATCTCCGTGAGCGTATAGCCCTCCTTCGGGGTTTTGAGCAGATCGTCCACGATGATGCGGGCGTAGCCCGTCGTGCGCATTATGTGCGTGCCCGTGTCGTGGTCGCGCAGGTCGCTGGCGCGCGCCAGCAGATCGAGGGTTATCCTGTCGCGCATCTCGAGCTTGCGGTTTATCTGCATTATCTCCTGCGTCTTCTCGTAGACCAGCGCCTCGAGCCGATGCCGGTGCCTGAACAGCTCAAGCTGCAGGCGCACGCGCATCTGCAGGGACTTGGGCTTGAAGGGCTTCAGGAGATAATCGACCGCCCCCAGCTCCAGCGCCTTTATCTCGTCGTCGCTGTTCACCGAGCCGGTCAGGAAGATCACGGGTATCTCGCGCAGGCGCTCGTCGGCCTGGAGGGCCTCCAGCACGTCGAAGCCGGACATCTTCGGCATGTTGTAGTCCAGCAGCACGATGTCCGCCATGTTGTTTTCCAGGAACTTCAGGGCCGTTTCGCCCGAGGTGAAGGGGCGCACGCTGTAGTCCTGCCTGAGCGTCGATAGGACCGCATTGAGTATTATGGGGTCGTCGTCTATCGTGATGACCGTCGGCCTGCCTTCGTTTTCCTTGTTCATGGATACCGTCTAAGCCTTCCTCTTTTCCACGGCCCTGCCCAGCAGGAACATGGCGATGGCAATCACAAGCAGGGCCGCGCCTATGTACTTCAGCGCGTCGATCATCCACCAGAAGTCGCTGAAAAACGCGCTTTCCGCCTCCTCGGCATAGTATTCCTCGCCCCATTCGCCCTCGTACCACGTAAGGAAGAAGGAGCCGCTCACGGACATCAGCCCGGCGACGAGGGAGTAGACGGCGAGCCTGAACGTGTCCCCTGCGGCGAGCCTCGTCCTGGGGTTCAGGGGGTAGGCCGCCGGATCGTTCCTGGTCATGCCGCCGTAGAGCCACTTGCAAACGAGATAGAAGACCGGGCCCGTGGAGGCCCCGACTATGCCGATGAGGAAGTAGTCCGTGCCGTTCAGATAGAACACTATGAACGAGATGACGAGGGGAAGGCAGGTGAAGGCGTACAGCCCCGCCTTGCCACCCGGCATGACGTAGCAGCCCGCCCTCTCGGACAGGGGTATCTTTTTCCTGAGCTTTATGACCGCCAGCGGGAGTATTATGTAGAGCGCGAGTATGAATATGACCTCGGCCATGACCAGCGTCTTGAAGTCGAACCTCGCCAGCAGCGCGGTGACTATGGCGAGGGAGAGCACCCCGACGTAGGGCACGCCCCTTTTCCTGCCCACCTTCACCAGGAAGCGCGGGCATAGGTTGTCGTCGGCGAGCACGAAGAAGCCCCTCGATCCCGAGGCCAGGTAGGTGTTGAATATGGCGCACTGGGACACGATCGCTATGACCAGGAACGCGTAGCCCCAGACCTCTCCCAGGTTCTCGGTCAGCACGCTGGCGTAGCCGACGCTGCCCTCGCCGCCCTCCGTCGTCCAGCTCTCCCAGCTGCCTACGGACGCGAGGCCGCCCAGCGTGGGCAGCACGTAGGTCAGGGCTATGAGCGGCATGGCTATGAGCAGGCCCTTGGGTATGACCTGGGGGTTTTTGACCTCGCCCGCCAATGTGGAGATGCACTCGTAGCCGCAGTACATCCACACGCATATCGCCACGGAGGCCCCTATGCCCTCCAGCGGGCTGAGCTCCTCCGCTATATAGGGATCGAAGGGGTTATGGCTCCAGTTCAGGATGCCGACCACCGCGACGGCCGCGAAGGCGGCTATTATAAGTATGGACAGCACCGAGCTCACGGCGCCCACCTCGCGTATGCCCAGCAGGTTCACCACCGTGAATATGAGTATTATGGCCATCTTCAGAAGGAAGGCGCCCATGTCGGACATCTCTATGTACTGGCTCGTGTAGTCCACGACGAGCGCCGTGTAGACGCCGTTCGTGATGTAGATGCTCACCGTGTTCCACCAGCCGGCCTGGAAGCCCCAGAACTCGCCGAAGGCCTCGCGCACCCAGACGTAGACGCCGCCCTCGGAGGGCAGGACCGAGCCGGCCTCGGCCACCATGTTGCTTATCGGCCAGGCCCATATGAAGGGGAAGACGATCAGCATGGTCAGCGTGATCCCCGGCCCGCTCTCGGGTATCATCTCCTCGATGCCGAAGGCCCCCGCCGCCACCAGGCAGTAGATCATGAAGACTATGCTGGAGACTTTCATGTTGTGCTTCTTGAGCCCGGCAACGCCCTGAAGCGTAGCGCCGCCGTCCGGTGTTTCCGACATCGCGCACCTCCCCGCCCTATGGCACACGCGCGCCGCGCAAGCCGCGCCGCCATGGCGCATGTACCCTACGTATGTTATTTTATGCCAAGCGGGGACTGCGGTCAAGCAAAAAATCTTTTTTTGGCGCCAGGCGCCGCGACAGGCGGCCGGCCGCCGGGCCGAC
>JAISXZ010000209.1 GCA_031270275.1 Eubacteriales Family XIII. Incertae Sedis bacterium
AGGACGGGCAGGACGGCATGGGCCGCAAGAAGTTCGGGAAGAACGGGGAAAGCCTCGTGATAAAGGTGCCGCCCGGCACCGTCGTGATCGACGAGGAAAGCGGCCGCGCCATGAAGGACCTCCTGAACGCGGGGGATTCGTTCGTGGCCGCCAGAGGGGGGCGCGGCGGCCGGGGCAACGTAAATTTCAAGAGCCCGGTGCGGCAGGCGCCCAAGTTCGCCGAGGCCGGCGGCCTTCCCTTGGAGCGCGCCGTGGCGCTGGAGCTGAAGCTCATAGCCGACGTCGGGCTCATAGGCTTCCCGAACGTCGGCAAATCGACCCTTCTGGCGGCGGCCACGAACGCGAGCCCGAAGATAGGCAACTACCATTTCACGACCACAACGCCCAACCTAGGCATCGTAGAGCTGTACGACGTCTCTTTCGTCATGGCCGACATCCCCGGCCTCATCGAGGGCGCGCACGCTGGCCAGGGGCTGGGGCTGGATTTCCTGAAGCACATAGAGCGCACAAAGGCGCTGATCCATGTCGTGGACGTGTCGGGTTCCGAGGGCCGGGACGCCATCGAGGATTTCAGGAAGGTAAACAGGGAGCTTGGACTGTACACCGAAACATTATTACGTAAGCCGCAGATAGTCGCAGCGAACAAGATGGACGTCGTGGGCGAGGGCAGCGAGGCCTACAGGCTTTTCAGGGAGGCGATCGAGGGCGAGGGCTTCGCCGTGTATCCCGTGTCGGCGGCGGCGGGGACAGGCATAGGCGAACTGATGAACGCCGCGGCCGGCGCCTTGGCCAAGGCGGAGAGGGAAAGCCCGCCGAGCGGCATTGCGGACGGCGGGACTTTCGATTTCGGGCCGCTTGAGAGCATGCCCGAATACAGGGAGATACGGATTTCCGAAAGCGGCGGCGCCTACGTGCTCGACGGGATGCAGCTCTCCAAGATATTCGATTCGACCAATTTCAACGACATGGGCTCGGTGCGCCATCTGTACAAATACCTTGAAAAACACGGCGCGATAGAGACGCTCAAAGGGATGGGCATGAAGGACGGGGACACCATACGCATCAGGGACTACGAGCTCGAGTTCTGCGACGAATAGGCCGATTACATGGAACAGCCTTTTCCCTCAAAAGAAGAATGCCTCGGGATGCTGAGGGCGAACGGGACGCCTGAGCATGTCATCCGGCACTGCGCCACCGTCTCCGACATAGCCGTAAAGATAGGCGGCGCCCTCGCGAAGACCGGCGTTTCCCTGGATATGGGCCTCATACTGTCCGCGTCCATGCTGCACGACATCTGCCGCACGGAAAAGGATCACGCCTTGGCGGGCGCAAGGCTCATCAGGGGAATGGGGCACGGCAGGGTGGCCGATCTGGTCGAGGGCCACATGCGCCACAGCTTCCCGGAACGGGTCGAGGACCTGAGGGAGATAGACATCCTGTGCCTGGGCGACCGGATGGTGAGCGAGGACAGCTATGTGGGCTTTGACAGGCGCATGGAGGATCTGCTCGCGCGCTTCGGCGACGACAGGGGCGCCATGGCGGCCATATCGAAGAACGCCAAGGGCACGCGGGCTCTGATTCGCCTTATGGAGGAACGGCTGGGCTGCGGCATAGAGGATGTGCTGGGGCTGCCGCCGCCGTCCATCGAGTCCTTTCTGCTCAGGGTCGAAAAGCCGGGGCGCTACGCCGGCGGCGAGCTCAACGCGGCGAAAAAGGACCCCCGCTCCGTATCCCTGCGCTTCTGCCTCGCCTTTCCCGACGTATACGAGATAGGGATGTCCTGGCTGGGGATGCAGGTGCTCTACCATCTGCTGAACGGCATGCCGGAGGTCTTCTGCGAGCGCGTCTTCGCGCCGGCCGCCGACATGGACAGGCTCATGCGCGAGAACCGCCTGCCCCTGATGACGCTCGAGACGCAGACCCCGGTAAAGGCGCTTGACATCCTGGGCTTCACCCTCCAGTACGAGCTGTCCTTCAGCAACATAATAAACATGCTCGGCATGGCTGGCATACCGCTCCTGAGCCGCGACAGGGGGGACGGCGCGCCCTTCGTCATCGCGGGGGGGCCCTGCGCCTTCAGCCCGGAGCCGCTGGCCGACGCCATAGACGTCTTCATCATAGGGGACGGCGAGGAGGCCCTTCCCGAGCTTTGCCGGCTCTTTCTCGACTGGAAGGCGGGCGGCGGCGGGCGCGGCGATTTTCTCAGGGCCGCCGCAGGGATCAAGGGCGCGTATGTCCCCGCGTTCTACAGGCCGGAATATGACGAAAACGGCGTTTTCCAAGGGCTCAGGCGCATCGACGGCTGTGCGCCCGAGCGCGTGAGGAAGCGCATCGTCGAGGATCTGTGCAGCGCGTTCACGCCCAGCGCCCCCCTGGTGCCGCTGATCGAGACCGTCCACGACAGGACGGCGGTCGAGATATTCAGGGGCTGCACGCGCGGATGCAGGTTCTGTCAGGCGGGCATGGTCTACAGGCCCGTAAGGGAGAGGACCCAGGCGGCGATCCAAAAGAGCGCCGAGGAACAGATAGCGAACACCGGCTACGACGAGCTTTCCCTGCTGTCGCTTTCGACGGGCGACTATTCGGGGATAGAGATACTCGTCACGCGGCTCATGGAGTACGGCAGGCGCGAGAACGTCGCCCTGTCGATACCGTCCCTGCGGCTCGACTCGGTCACGCTCAGGATGCTCGAAGGGATACAGGGCTACAGGAAATCGGGCCTCACCTTCGCGCCGGAGGCGGGGAGCCAGAGGCTTCGCAGGGCTATCAACAAGACCATAAGCGACGACGAGATATTCGCGGCCATAGGCGACGCCGCAGGCCTGGGCTGGAGCCACATAAAGCTGTATTTCATGGTGGGGCTGCCCACGGAGACGGACGAGGACCTGGACGCGATAATAGCGGTCGCCGAGAAGTCCATGAGGATCGCCAGGGCGGCGCGGGGGAAGGGGAGGAAGCCGTTTTCCCTCACGGTAAGCGTCTCGAACTTCGTGCCAAAGGCGCACACGCCCTTCCAATGGGAGGCGCAGGACAGCCCCGGTGCGCTTCTCGCGAAGAACGCCCGCCTAAAGGAAGGGCTGTCGAGGATAAAGGGGATCAAATTCCAGTACCACGACACGAGGGGCAGCCATCTCGAGGCCCTGATCGCGCGGGGCGACAGAAGGATGCTCGCCGTCATAATGCGCGCCGCAGAGCTCGGCTGCCGCTTTGACAGCTGGCAGGAGCATTTCCGCTACGATCTGTGGGCGCAGGCCTTTGAGGAAAACGGGCTGTCCATGACGGCGGGCGGGCTCGACACGCGGGCCGCGCTTCCGTGGGACCATATAGACAGCGGCCTTCTTAAGTCGTTCCTGCTTTCCGAGCGGGAACGGGCCATGGCGGCGACGATAACGCCGGACTGCAGGGAGGGCTGCATCGGCTGCGGGCTGGACTGCCGCAGCGCGAACCACGAGCGGCGCACAGCCGGCGGCGCGTGGCGCCACGACGGTGACATGGATGAGATATCTGGCCAAGTTTGAAAAAAAGGGGATGATGATATACGTATCCCATCTGGATATCCAGAGGCTGTTTCAGCGCGCCGTCAAGCGCGCGAAGCTCGATCTGAAGTATTCCGGTGGCTACAGCCCCCATCCCAGGCTGAGTTTCGCGCAGCCCCTTTCGCTGGGGCACTATTCGATCGCCGAATACCTCGAATTTGAAACCAACGGGGGGCATCTGCATCCCGGCGAGATAGAAGGGCTGTTCAACAGGCTGCTGCCCGCAGGCGTCAGGATCGTGGACGCGTGGCAGCTGCAGGAGGGCGGGAAGTCCGTCTCGTCGCTTGTCGCCGCCGCGAAATACCGCATAGAGATACCGTTTTTTTTCTCCTATATGGAGGCCACGATGGACTTCTTCGGCAGGGAGTCCATAGACTGCGACAAGCTGAACCGAAAAACAGGCAGGACCGAGAGCGTGAACATAAGGCCGCTCATACTTTCGCTGAAGCCGCTTATGGTTAACGATAACAGAATTGTGTTGATCTCATCCCTGCACTGCGGCAGCGCCTCCAACCTGAACCCCGAGCAGATGCTTAAAAGCTTTTACCGATGCAGCGGGCACGCCTACGACAGGGGGGCGGTGCGGATAGAGAGGACATCCCTTCTCGGCTGGAGCGACGACGAGCTCGTGCCCCTTGAACACGTAGCCAACAGAATATAAGGCTCCGTTTTTTGATTATCATATATTGACAGCAAGGCAGCCCATGTGTATAATATTGTCAATATATGAAATTATTAGCAAGCGGCGTGCGGACGCCGCCGGAAACGGAGGTGCATCGTGTTCATCGACAGGGTTTTCAGGAGGCTTGCGGACAGGCCAAGGAACATAGTCATGCTCGTGGCGGCGGCCGTGCTCGTCACGGCCTCAGTCCTCGCCTACGGGAGGGACGGCGGCGCGGGGGACGGCGGCATAGCCGTGTCCGAGGCCCCAGGATACGGCGCGGCACAGCCTTCCGAGCCTGCGGAGACGCCTGCGGGGGGCGGGCCCGAATCCGCGGCGGCCCCAGGCGAAGGCGGCGGGGGGATCGCGGCGGCGGATGCGGCGGAGGCGCCGGCCCTGATAGTGGTTGACGTAAGCGGCGCCGTGAACGCCCCGTCGGTGCTGATAATGGCGGAGGGCAGCCGCGTGTATGAGGCCATAGCCTCCGCCGGGGGGCTTGCCCCGGACGCCGACACGGTGAACATAAACCAGGCGGCGCCGCTGAGCGACGGCGACAGGCTGTTCATACCCGGCAGGGGCGAGTCCGGGGCCGGTTCCGCGCCCTCCTACGCGCCGCCGGCCCAGACCCCGCCGTCGGTCGGGACCGTGCAGGCCGTGCCGGGCGTCACGGGCGCGGGCGAGGTGGGCGGCGCCGGCGATCCCTCGGGCCTTGTCAACATCAACACCGCCGATTCGGCAGGGCTGCAGAGGCTCAGCGGCGTAGGCCCTTCGACGGCCGGGAAGATCATCGAGTATCGGGAGAAAAACGGGGCGTTCAAGACGCCTGAGGATCTTAAGAAGGTCAGCGGCATAGGCGAAAAGACCTTTGAGAAGCTTAAGGACGGCATAACGGTCGGTTGATATGGTTTCAAAGGAAAAGCTTGCAAGAATAAACGAGCTCGCCCGCAAGTCCAAGGGCGTCGGCCTGAGCGACGGGGAAAGGGATGAGCAGCGCGCCCTGCGCCAGGAGTATCTGGCGAACTTCCGCGAAAGCTTCAGGGGGCAGCTGGAGGCGATACATGTCGTAGACGGCGACGGCGACGGGCCCTGACGCGGGCGGATTTATATACCGATATTGCCTAGTATAAGTGTTTTACCAAATTGTGTGTTTACATTGGTGAATTTTCAGGTATAATATAAGGAAATGCGCAATATGTCGTATAGGGGCGTCCGCGCGGGCGCAAGAGCGCGGCGCATACTTTGTAAGCGGTTGGACATTTATTCTGCTTGAGGCAAGGGAATTGGAAAAAAGAAATGTCTATTTGGACTATTCCGCGACCACGCCGGTCAAGGACGAGGTCCTCGAGAAGATGATCCCGTATTTCACGCAGAACTTCGGGAACCCCTCCAGCCTTTACACGATAGGGCAGGAGTCCAAGCAGGCCATAGCGGAGGCCCGCGAGCAGGTGGCGGCCCTTATCGGGGCGGAGCCCAGGGAGATATTCTTCACGTCCTCCGGCACGGAGGCCGACAACTGGGCCGTCATAGAGGGCGCGGAGTCGCGCCTTAAGCGCGGCAACCACGTCATAAGCTCCAAAATCGAGCACCATGCCCTGCTGCACTCCCTGGAATACCTCGAAAAGCGCGGCTACAGCGTCACCCGCCTCGACGTGGACGGCGACGGCTTCGTCAGCCCCGACGCGCTTGAAAGCGCCATAACCGACAGGACGACGCTCATCAGCGTCATGTACGCCAACAACGAGATAGGCACGATCCAGCCCATAGCGGAGATCGCGGGGATTGCCAAGCGGCACGGCATACTGTTCCACACGGACGCCGTCCAGGCCCTCGGCAATCTGCGCATCGACGTGCGCGCCCTCGGCGTTGACATGCTGTCGGTGTCCGCGCACAAGATATACGGGCCAAAGGGCATAGGCGCGCTGTACGTAAGGAAGGGCGTCCTGCTTCCGAGCCATATGCACGGCGGGGCCCAGGAGAACAAGAAGCGCGCCGGGACCGAGAACCTCGCGGGCATAGTGGGCTTCGGAAAGGCGGCGGAGCTCGCCATGAGGGATCTGGACGCGCATGTGGAAAGGGTCGGCGCCCTTCGCGACTATTTTGTCGGGAGGGTGAGGGAGGCGATACCCGACGTAAGGATAAACGGCAGCCTCGAGCGCCGTCTGCCCGGCAACGCGAACATCACCTTCGAGTATATAGAGGGCGAGGCCCTGCTGCTGCTGCTCGATCTGGACGGCATATCCGTCTCGACCGGCTCGGCCTGTTCCTCGGCCTCGCTTACGCCATCCCACGTGCTGACGGCTCTGGGCGTCCCCGTGGAGATGATACATGGATCCCTGCGCTTCACGATAGGGGACTTTACCGCCAAGGAGGATATTGACTATACGGTGGAAAGCCTCGTAAAGAATGTGGAAAAGCTAAGAAGCATTTCCTCCGTATCCAGAGAGAAAGGCTGGCATGCAAATGGCGATGTACAATGACAAGGTCATAGCGCATTTCACCAACCCCCACAACGTGGGCGAGCTGCTTGATCCGGACGGCGAGGGGACCTACGGCAGCCCCGTTTGCGGCGATATGATGAAGATCTCGATAAGGGTGGAGAACGAGGTGATCGTGGACGCGAAATTCAAGACCTTCGGCTGCGGCTCGGCCATCGCGTCGTCGAGCGTCGCCACCGACATGATCATCGGCAAGAGCATAGACGAGGCGCTGGAGATCACGAACCAGGACGTGCTCGACGAGCTGGGGGGCCTTCCGCCCATAAAGACGCACTGCTCGGTGCTGGCCGATCATGCCATACGCTCCGCCATATACGACTACGCCAAAAGGTCGGGCAGATACTATGCCGGGCTCGAGGGCTTCGACCCCAACGCGGACGAGGACGATCAGGATCACGGCTGCGACATGGAGGAAAAATGAATCGAGACTACTCACACGCCACGTCAGTTTTGTTCAGATCGGGTTCTGGGGGCGATTTTGGCTCCCGGAGCGTACTTGTTGGCTAGAAAAATATGATGGCCCTTGTAGGGCAGACGGGCGCGCAGTAGCCGCAGTTCAGGCATTTTGCGGGGTCGATCTCCGCAAACCCGCCCCCCGTCAGGCGCACGGCATGGCTGGGGCATCTCCCGACGCAGGCGCCGCAGCCTTCGCAGTCGCCCCGGTCGACGCGCATCCTCTTGCCGGATATGTCCGGCCTGTAGGAGACGTCGAGGCGCCCCTCCGCGTATTCGGCCAGCCTGTCCGCCTCGTCGATGCTCCCTAGGCCCACCATGACGGAGACCACGCCCGGCAGCCCCCGCACATAGTCGAGCGCGGCGATGTAGCCGCCCACGAGGTTGCCGCCGCCCAGCGCCTTCATGGCGAATACCCCTATGCCGGCCTCGCCGGCCTTTTTTATGGCTGCGGCCATCTCGTCCCTGCCGCCGGCGCCGGCGCCCCTGCGTATCCCGAGGCCCTCGCGGTTTATGAGGGGGAACAGCACGTCCATCTCCAGCTCCGACGCGGCGCGCTCCGCCACGTCCACATGATGCGTGGATATGCCTATCGCCCTGACGAGGCCCTTTGCCTTGGCCTCCATGAGGTATTCCCAGGCGCCCCTCCTGCTCTCCCAGTCGCCCCCGTGCCGCAGCTCGTGAAGCAGGAAGATGTCTATCGCGTCCCGATCCATGCCCGCCCGCGCCTCCTCGACGGCGTCGCGCATCGCGCCGTAGCTGCCCCCGAGGCATTTGGACGAGATGACGGGCTCGAAGCCCGTGCCTCTCAGCGCCTCCCTTATGTACGGATAGGTGCGGTAGTACTGGGCCGTGTCGAGAAAGTTTATGCCGCGTTCAAGCGCGCGGCGCACGACGCCGGCGCCCTCGCCGACGGGCAGGCCAAGCTGGCTGCGCCCGACCGTGAGCACCCCGCAGCCCACGGGCGTCACCTGTATGCCGGTCTTCCCAAGCGCCGATTTTTTCAAGGCCCATCCTCCCCCCTTGTCCATACCCTGTCGGCAGTCTATCATGCCCGGCTGGGCGAGTCAAGGGTTTTGTCGGCGCGCCCATTCCTTATGAACGCCCGTTTTTAAATATGCTTCAATATCAATCCGTTTTTTGCACTTTTTCCTTCCATTTCAACAGCCTGTGCTGTATAATAGCTATATCGAACGGACGGGCGGCGCCCGGATCTGCCGCCCCGTAGGCATAGATTTGAAAAGGGGCCTCTATTTTGAAAAAGACCAAGAAGCGCGTCGCCCTGCTCTGCGCGGCGGCGCTCGTGCTGGCGATCCTCCCTGCGGGC
>JAISXZ010000143.1 GCA_031270275.1 Eubacteriales Family XIII. Incertae Sedis bacterium
ATTCCCCCTTCCATCCCCCGATCGCATCGCGGCACAGAGCGCCGTGATGCGATTAGGTACGTGAGGAGGCCAATAATCGCAACCAGGTTCCGAGATGGGCAAAAATGGCGTGGCGGATGAGCAGTAACCTTAAAGCAGGAGGCTGCGCCCCGTCATCTCGGCCGGCCTAGCCAGCCCCATCATGTCCAGCAGGGTGGGCGCCAGATCGGAGAGCCTGCCGCCATCGGCAAGGCCCGGCGCGCCCTTCTTGACGCAGGCGAGCGGCACGGGGTTTGTCGTGTGCGCCGTCATGGGCGCGCCGTTTTCGTCGGTCATCTCCTCCGCGTTGCCGTGGTCGGCGGTCAGCAGCAGCTGCCCCCCCGCCGCTAGCACGGCGTCCACGACCCTTCCGACGCAGGCGTCCACCGCTTCCACGGCTTTTACGGCGGCATCCATGACGCCGGTATGCCCGACCATGTCCGGGTTGGCGAAGTTCAGGACTATCAGGTCATAGGCCCCGCTCTCCACGCGCTCCACGGCGGCGTCCGCGACGAGCGGCGCGCTCATCTCCGGCTGCATGTCGTAGGTGGCGACCTTGGGCGACGGTATCAGCGCCCGGTCCTCGCCGGGGTTCGGAGGCTCCACGCCGCCGTTGAAGAAAAAGGTGACATGGGCGTATTTCTCGGTTTCGGCGATGCGCAGCTGGCGCAGGCCCAGGGCCGATATGTATTCGCCCAGCGTGTTCTTCAGCGTCTGCGGGGGGAAGGCCGTCTCGGCGCACGGCATGGTCGCGTCGTAGCAGGTCATCATGACGAAATCCAGCCCCGACGGCGCCTTGGCGCGGCTGAAGCCCTGAAAGCCGGCATCGACGAAGCAGCGCGTCAGCTCCCGCGCCCTGTCCGGCCGGAAGTTGAAGAATATCACGGCGTCCCCGTCCTCTATCACGGCGGGCTTGCCGCCCGGCGCGAATATGCTGCGGGGGAGCACGAACTCGTCGTTTTCGTCCGCCGCGTAGGCGTCGCGTATGGCGTCCGCCGACGAGGCGGCGACTGTGCCGCTGCCGAGCGTAAGCGCGTCGTAGGCCCTCTGCACGCGCTCCCAGCGCCCGTCCCTGTCCATGGCGTAGTAGCGCCCCGCGATGCTCGCGACGCGCCCCGCGCCTATATCCGCGATCTGTCCCTCAAGCTCGGCGAGGTAGCGCGCGGCGGAGCGCGGCGGCGTGTCCCTGCCGTCGAGGAAGGCGTGTATGTACAGCCTCTCGACCCCGCGCGCCTTCGCCATGCGCAGGAGGGCGTAGAGGTGCGAATTGTGGCTGTGCACGCCGCCGTCCGACACCAGGCCCATGAGGTGGAGCGCCCGCCCGCGCGAGACGGCGCCGTCCATGGCGGCCTTCAGCGCGGCGTTTTCAAAGAAGTCGCCGTCGTCTATGGCCTTTGAGATGCGCGTGTAGTCCTGGTACACGATGCGGCCGGATCCCATATTCAGGTGGCCGACCTCGGAATTGCCCATCTGCCCGTCGGGAAGCCCGACGTCGCTGCCGCTCGCGGATATCTCCACGTTCGGAAATTCGGCGAATATCCTGTCCAGGCGCGGCGTATGCGCCTCCGCTATGGCGTTGCCTCGCCTCTCCCGCCTGATCCCGAAGCCGTCGAGTATGAGCAGCATCGTGGGCCTTTTTTTGCTGTTGATGTCCGTATTCACGCCATTTTCGCTCCCGTCACCCGGCCTTGCGATCAGCGGCACGCGCCGACTGATCAGCCGCCCTATCTTTTGATGATGTTTATTATCTTGTTCTTTACGTATATGGCCTTGTCCGCCGGCCCGTCAATGCCCAGCGCGGCCAGGGCCTTCCTCTCGACGCTGTCCTGCCCCTCGTCGCGCTCCACGCTGATGAGAGCCTTGAGCCTGCCGTTAAGCTGCACGGGTATCTCGACGGAGCTGCCGACGAGCTTTCCCTCGTCATACGACGGGAATGCCTGATCCATGATGTCCCCGCCGAACACGGCTTCGTATATCTCCGATGTAAGGTGCGGGGCGAACACGTTCAGCACTATCAGGAACTGCCGGTATTCCTCTTTTGTTATGTAGCCGTCGCCGCGTATTTCATTCGCAAATTCCATCATGGACGCTATTATCGTGTTGAACTTGAAGTCGTTGTGCTCCTTTTTGCCGCCGCCTATGTCGTATATGCCCGTGTCCGCCTTCTTGACCAGGCGGTGCAGCAGGCTTTCGTGCTTGGGGGAAACGCCGTCGCCCTCGATCATGCCCTGCATGTCGAAGACCCTGTTCAGGAAGCCCGTTATGCCCGTTATCCCCTTGAAGGTCCATGCGGTGTTCTGCTCGTACTCGCCTATGAACATCATGTGCAGCCGGAACACGTCCGCGCCGAATCTGTCTATGACGAGCACGGGGTCTATGGCGTTTTCGGAGCTCTTGCTCATCTTCCTGCCGGCCTCGTCCAGTATAAGGCCGTTGCACATCCTTCTTGAAAACGGCAGCTTGTGCGGCGCGGCGCCCATGTCGAACAGGAAGCTGTGCCAGAAAAAGGCGTAAAGCATGTGCCTCGTCACGTGTTCCGTGCCGCCGGTGTACAGATCCACGGCCCCCCAGTATTCGAGCTTTTCGCGGGACACGAAGGACTCGCTGTTCTCCGGGTCGAGGAACCTGAGCCAGTACCACGACGAACCCGCCCAGTTGGGCATGGTGTCGCTTTCCCTCTTGGCCGGGCCGCCGCAGACAGGGCAGGCGCAGCGTATCCAGTCCGTAAGCTTGGAAAGGGGGCCGTTCCCCTGCGGGTCGGGCGAAAAATCCCCGGTCTTTGGCAGGACAAGGGGCAGCAGCGCCTCGTCCAGGGGGACGTGGCCGCATTTGGGGCAGGAGACTATCGGGAAGGGCTCGCCCCAGTAGCGCTGGCGGTTGAAGGGCCAGTCCTGCATCCTGTAGTTGATCCTGGCCTCGCCCCTGCCCATTTTGCGCAGATGCTCCGTCATGGCTTCCTTCGCGGCGGCTGTGCGCATGCCGTTCAGCATGCCGCTGTTCACGAGGGTTCCGTCGCCCTCGTAAGCCTCGTGCGCGACGTCCCCGCCCGAGATCACCTCTATGATGGGGAGGCCGTATTTTTTCGCGAAGTCGAAGTCCCTTCCGTCGTGGGCAGGCACGGCCATGACGGCGCCGAAGCCGTAGGAGGCCAGCACGTAGTCGGCTATGAACACGGGCAGCCGCGCCCCGTTCACGGGGTTTATCGCGCTGACGCCTTCAAGGGCCACGCCGGTCTTGTCGGCGCTCTCCTGCTTTTCGATCCCGCTTTTGCCGGCGGCCAGCCTCTGGTATTCCAGGACCTCGTCCCTGTTCGCTATCCTGTCCATAAGCTTCGCCACAAGGCCGTGCTCCGGGGCCAGGACCATGAACGTGGCGCCGTATATGGTGTCGGGCCGCGTCGTGAACACGCGTATGGATTCCTCGCTGCCCTCTATGCCGAATTCCGCCACGGCCCCCGCGCTCCTGCCTACCCAGTTGCGCTGGGCCTCCTTGTAGCCGTCCTTCATGTCGATGGCCTCGACGGCCTCCAGTATCTTCTCCGAATAGTCCCTCATCCGCAGATACCAGACGTCACGCGTGGCCTTTGCCACAGGGCTGTGGCATCTGTCGCATATGCCGCCTTGGCTGTCCTCGTTGCTGAGGACGGTCTGGCAGCTGGGGCAGAAATTCACCTCGCCCTTGGTCTTGTAGGCCAGCCCCTTCTCGAGGAGCTTCAGGAATATCCACTGCGTCCATCTGTAGTAGCCGGGGTCGGCGGTCGATATCTCGCGGGACCAATCGAACGAAAAGCCCATGCGCCTGAGCTGCCTCGTGAAAATCGCGATGTTGTCCCGCGTGACCTCGTCGGGCTGCCTGCCCGTCTTTAGGGCATAGTTTTCCGTGGGCAGGCCGAAGGCGTCCCAGCCGACGGGGTAGAGGACGTTGTAGCCCTTGAAGCGCATGTAGCGCGCCACTATCTCGGTCGGGGTGAAGCATTTTACGTGCCCGAGGTGTATGCCCTTTCCGCTCGGGCCGAAAAACTCGCTGAGCACGTAGAACTTGGGCTTGGACGAGAAGTCCACGGCCCTGAACGCCCCGCGTTCGTCCCAGATCCGCTGCCACTTGGCCTCAACGGCCTGCACGTCCCATCGGGGCTTCACGTTCTTTATGCCAGAGGTCATGTCGTCGATGTCCATAAGTCTCCGTTCCGCTGCAATGGCCGCTGTTTCCTTCAAGATCAGGCTTTTGAGAAGTACGCGGCTATCTCGTCCTTCGTGAGGGGCCGCCCCCCGCAGCCGTACATGATGGTGAAGGGGCAGGGATGCTCGCTGTCCACCCGGACGTTTATGATGGAGGGCTTGCCGGACGCGTAGGCCCTCCTTATGGCCGGCACGACCTCGCCGACGTCCTCCACGTATTCGCCATAACCGCCCAGCGCCTCGGCCACCTTCTCGTAGCGCCTTTCGGCCAGGGTCGTTGCTATATAGCCCTTGCTGACCTCGTCACCGCTTCTCATCGTCTCGGCCATCTTGACCATGCCCCACTGCGCGTCGTTGGAGACCACGCATATTATCCGCATGCCGAAACGCGCCATGGTGTCGAATTCGCCGAGATAAAAGCCTATGCTGCCGTCCCCCGTGTATTCCAGCACGGGCTTGCCGTGGGCAAGCCACAGCCCCATCGCGAAGCCCTGCCCCGTGCCTATCGTGCCGTTGGACGCGTAGCCGGCTATCTGGCCTGGCCTGCGCGCCCTTACGGCCCGCATTATCCATTCGTAGGAATCGCCGCCGTCCGCGGCTATCGACCAGTCGGGGGCCTCCTCGGCGAGGAATCTGCCGACCTCCGCCGCGAGCCTCGCGGGGTGCATGGGCTTTATGTCCCCGAAGCCGTAGCCCGCGTCCCATTCTGCGCGGTAGGCGGCGTGCATCCGCCCGGCCTTTTGGGCCCACGCGTCGCCCTTGGGCCCCGTCCGCGCCTTGACCGCCTCGAGCAGCTGCCTGGCGGCGGCGCTCGCGCCGGCCACTATGCCGACGTCGGCGGGACAGTTGAAGCCTATCATCCGTATGTCGGGGTGGATCTGTATGAATTTCGCGTTCTCGTTTATCAGGGGCGGCCTGCCGTTGTTCAGCCTGAAATTCATGGCTGCGGACAGGGTCGCTATGACATCGGCCTCGCAGAGCGCGCCCTCGCCCGTCCGAAACAGCGGATCGCCCTCATCGCCGAAAAGCCCCCTCGCCATGGTCGTCGCGTACACGGGCATCTGCAGATGGGAGACAAGCCCCTCGACGGCGGCGCGGCCCCCTTCGGAGGTGAATATCGCGGCGTCGCCTATCACCAGCGCGGGCTGCTTCGCCTCCGCCAGCATGTCGGCCGCTTCGCCTATGAGCGCGGGATCCCCGAAGGCCATGGCGGAGACCCTCGTCTTTTCGGGGAAGCGCGCCTCATCCAGCTCGACCTTGCTTTTCATGACATCGACCGGTATCTCGAGGTATGCGGGCCCCGGCGTGGCGCCGAGCATCTGCCTGAACGCCTTGGACACGTATTCCGGTATCCGCCCGGCCTCGAATATCTTCGCCGCCCAGAGCGTGTTGCCCTTCAGTATCGTCATGGTGTCCACGCCCATGTCCTGCTCGGCGCCGGTGTCGAACTCGTCGATGCCGACGGA
The DNA here is from genome assembly GCA_031270275.1 of Eubacteriales Family XIII. Incertae Sedis bacterium. Classification (GTDB taxonomy): domain Bacteria; phylum Bacillota; class Clostridia; order Peptostreptococcales; family Anaerovoracaceae; genus JAISXZ01. Next base: position 5,663 of record JAISXZ010000143.1, read on the forward strand.
CGCCGAGATGACCAGCACAGGCGATCCGGCCGCCCTGGCCTCGAAGATGCCCTGCATGGTCTGCATTACGCCCGGCGTGAGCGTGGCGAGCATGACGCCCGGCCTGCCCGTCGCGCGGGCGTAGGCGTCGGCGGCGTACACGCCCGCGTTTTCGTGCCTGACGTCTATGACCTCGATGCCCTCGTCCCTGCATCCATAGATGACGGGCATGATCTGCCCGCCGCATATGGTGAATATCTGGCTTACGCCCTCCCTTTTGAGCTGCCTCGCGAACAGCCGTCCGCCGTTTACAATCATGGCGCAGTATCTCCTTTCATAATCCCCTGCCTCCCTGTGCTGCTATTGTATCACAAAAAAAACCCGTCGGCATCCACTTTTTTGCGGCTGCCCTTTTTGCGGGCGCCCGCCCGAAAATATGCCGTCTGAAGGCGGGGGTGTATTGCAATCGGCCCTGGCATTGCGTATAATGAATATGTTGGGCATCTTGCTGTGACGGGGCGCGGGCGAACGGAGGAGACGGGTATGGCGGACGCCTTGGACGGCGACCCTGCGCAGAGCAGGCTGCGGTCGCGCCGTCCGGGTTCCGGGCGGCGTGCGGGAAGGGACGGGATACGGCATGATCTATAGAGAACTTGGGAATACGGGCATGAAGGCCAGCGTGGTGGGCCTTGGCGCGGAGCATCTGGACGGGAAGCCCTACAGGCAGGTGGAGGAGGTCGTCCGCACGGCGCTCGAGCGGGGCTTCAACATCATAGACTGCTTCATGCCTGGAGAGGAAATCCGCAGGAACATCGGGAAGGCCTTGGGCAGCGAGCGCGGCAATGTCCTGATCCAGGGGCATATATGCTCGGTGGATCTGAGCCAGCAGTACGATATAAGCCGCGATCTGTCCGTGTGCGAGAAATATTTCGAGGGCCTGCTCGCCTGTCTAGGCACCGACTACATCGATCTGGGGATGCTGTTCTTCGTCGATACGCAGGAGGACTTCGACGCCGTTTTCCACGGCGGCATATCCGATTACGCAAAAAGGCTGAAAAGGCAGGGCCGGATACGCGCGATAGGGGCGAGCTCCCATAACCCTGAGATCGCGGCGCGCATGGTGCGCACGGGGGAGATAGAGGCCCTTATGTTCAGCGTCAACCCCGCATTCGACATGATACGCGCCGGCCTCAACGCGCTGGACGAGCTGCACGGCGGGCTTCCGGCGGAGTCCTTGGGCGGCGTCGATCCCGCGCGGGCGGAGCTGTACAGCCTGTGCGCCGGCAGGGGCGTCCCGATCACGGCCATGAAGGCTTTCGGCGCGGGCAAGCTGCTTTCGGCGGAGCATACGCCGTTCGCGCGCCCTCTAAGCCCCGCGCAGTGCATACACTACGCGCTGACGCGCCCGGCCGTCGCAAGCGTCCTGGCCGGCTGCTGCAGCCGCGCGGAGGTGGACGCGGCCGCGGGCTATCTGGACGCGACGGAGCGGGAGAGGGACTACAGCGAGGCCATAAGCTCCTTCGAGCGCGACTTCCGCAGCCGCTGCATGTACTGTAGCCATTGCCTGCCTTGCCCCTCGGGCATCGACGTCGCGGCCGTCACCAAGTACCTGGACATAGCGCTGCTCGACAGGGGCAATATCCCGCCCGGCGTCGTACAGGGCTACCTTTCGCTGGACGCGCGCGGGGCGGACTGCGTGGCCTGCGGCAGCTGCGAGAGGCGCTGCCCGTTTTCGGTGGGGATAATCGACAACATGCGGCTTGCGGCGGAGGTGTTTAAGGAAGTATATTGCTCCACCTACTAAACATTGCGCGTCTTGGCGGCTATTTTGACGCCTTGCTTCGTTGCAAAGCCTCGCCGAACCTACGGGTTCGCCTGCGTTTTGCGCCTCGCAAGCCGCCAAACTATCTCGCCAATT
>JAISXZ010000045.1 GCA_031270275.1 Eubacteriales Family XIII. Incertae Sedis bacterium
AGGCCCGGCTGCGCTAGCCCGCAGCCAAGGCAGTAATTTCATTATATGAAACTATATTCTATTATGTGGCAAGAAAAGCATATCACTCCGCTTTCTTTCTGTCAAGCGAAAAAAATGCACGCGCGGAAAATCGAAAATCGCCTGTCAAAGCCCTACTGTTATGTCGAGCCCCTCGTTCAGAAGATACAGATGGGCCTCCGCCACCTTCATGCCCCATGTCCTCTCCAGCGCCTCCGCATAGACGGAGAGCTGCGGGCGGTAGCGCCTCGCCGCCAGCTCCGCCATGTCCTCCCCGGCCGCGCCAGCCCAGGGATACAGGCTCCCGGACTTGTAGTCCAGCAGCACGAAGCTCCCGTCCTCGACGAAGCAGCAGTCTATGACCCCCTGCACCAGCACCTCCTCGCCCCCTATCGCCTTCCTGAATATAAAGGGGGCCTCCTTTCTGAGGCTGGATGATCGCGCGGCGCGGCCGCATATGCCCGACGCCACGAAGGCCCTTATCTTATCGACGTCAACCGCCCTCGCCTCGTCCTCGGTGAATATCCCCCGCGCCGCCAGGCGGCCAAGCTCGCCCGCAAGGTATCCCGGATCGCCCAGGCGCCCGACGGCCTCGCGGAAATCCAGCAGCTCCATGAACCTATGCAGCACGCTCCCCTTCTCCGCCGCGCTTATCGGCGAGGCGGCCTGCATGAAGCGCGGCGCGGCCGGGACGTAGGCCCTGCCGCCCCAGGCCCCAGGGCCCGTTCCGCGCGGAAGGCCCTCCGGCGCCCCCGCCGCGTACAGCTCGCCGGCGGCGTACTTCGACTTGATAAGGGCCGCGTCCCTCCAGGGGTACTCGAAGCCGAGCCTCCGACCGACCTCCGCCTCCGCATACGCCTCTGCATCCGCCGCGCCGTCGTCGCCTGCGGCCCGCACTCCGTCAGTGCCGGGCTGCGGAGGGGGCGGGGCCGCCCCCTCCGCAGCCCGGCCCCAGCCCAGCGCGAGCGCCCGCGCCTCGGCCCGCGAGAGCGTCCTCGTCACAATGCCCGCCTCCGGCGCTATGGGGGCCAGCAGCTCCAGCCCCGAGCGCGCCCCGGCGGGCGAGGCCCCGCAGCACACGCCCTCCGCGCCGCCCCCCGCCGTGCCCAGCAGTATCAGCCTGTCCATGGCCCGCGTGAACGCCACGTACAGTATCCTGAGCTCCTCCGCGAAATTTTCCCGCGCGTCCCTGCCCTCGATGGCGCTCTGCACGAGGGTCTTCTTGTAGAGCCCTGCGGAGGGATCGACCCACCGCAGCCCTATGCCTATGTCCTTGTGTATCTTCACCGGCGCGTCCCGCTCCGGGACGAAGCGCCTGCCCAGCCCGGCGACTATCACGACGGGGAACTCCAGGCCCTTGCTCCTGTGCACCGTCATGATGCGCAGCACGTCCTCGCCCTCGGCCACCAGCCTCGTCTGCCCCGTCTCCGCCGATCCCCTCGCGCGCTCCGCGTAGCCGATAAAGCCGGCCAGCCCCTTCATGTGCGTCCTCTGGAAGCCCAGGGCCTTGTCCGCGAGGGCCCGCAGATTCGCCTGCCTCTGGGCCCCGCCGGGCAGCGCGCCCGCGTAGTGGTAGTAGCCGCATTCCTTCACGAGGGCCCAGACGAATTCGTCGAGGGGCATGAAGGCCGCCCTCTCCCGCCATTCGCGCAGCTTTTCGAGCATGCGGGCGCACTTTCCCGCAAGGGCCTGCCCCAGGCCCGCGCCGGCCCCGCCGCCCGCGCACAGGAACAGGGCGTCGTAGTAGGGGCGCCCCGGCAGGGCCAGCCTTATGTCCATCAGCTCCTTCGTGGAAAAGCCGAACACGGGCGAGTACATGACGCTGAGCAGGGCCACGTCATGCCGCCTGTTGTCGATGATCCGCAGGAGGTTCATGAAGGTCTCTATCTCGAGCGTGTCGAAGTACCCCTCGCCGACGCTGACGAAGGCCGGCAGGCCCGCCTCCGCGAAGACCCGCTGGAAAACCTCCGCCTGCGGCCGCGCGCTGCGCATCAGCAGGACGATATCGCGGAGGCCCAGATCCCTGTCCGCGCCCGCCTTCGTGTCGAAGATGCGCCGCCTGCGCCCGTCGGGGCCGAACAGCTCGCCCCTGACTATGCCGACGGCGGCGGAGGCCTCGAGCTCCGCCTTCCCCATGGCGGACACCAGCCCGGCGGCGGCATCACCGGCAGCATCACCGGCGGCCCCGCCGTCCGCGCCCGGCCCCTCATCCGCCTCGCCCGCCCCGCCCCCGTCGGGGCCGGACTCGTCCAAGACCTCGCCGTCGTCCACGACGTACAGCTCCGCGGGCCTGCTCCAGCGGCGCTCGTCCTCGAGCCGCAGCCCCTTCCGCAGCGCGGCCCGCCCGTCGTAGTCCATGCCTGCGGTCTCCCTGCTCATCAGCCGCGAGAACACGCCGTTCACCGCGTCTATGACGGCGGCCTTGCTCCTGTAGTTCACGTTCAGCTCTATGCGCCGCCTGCCGTCGCCGCCGCTGAAATCCTCGCCCCTCCGCAAAAAAAGCCCCGGCTCCGCGAGCCGGAACCTATATATGCTCTGCTTGACGTCCCCCACCAGAAAGATGCTGTTGCCCACGTTGATCCGGGACAGGATGCTCTCCTGCATGAGGCTGTTGTCCTGGTACTCGTCCACGAATATGTACCGGAACCGGTCCCTGCACTCGCCGGCCGCCTCCTCGTCGCGCAGCGCGCGCAGCGCGTAGTGCTCCATGTCGGCGAAGTCCATCAGCCCCCTGTCGAGCTTGGCGCGCTCGAAGCGCCCGTGGAAATCCTCCACGAGCTCGCGCAGATAGGCCGCCTGGGCGTAGGTGCCGTTGATATCCGCCACATAGGCGTCCATGGGGCGGCGGCAGTATCTGTCTTTCACGCGCTCTTTCAGCGCCTTCTTCGCCCTGTCGCGAAGCCGCCTTACCCTGTCCTCGACCTTCCTGTAGGCGTCCCCGCCCGGCCCGCGCGGCGGCGCGAGGCGCCTGAACCTGAACGCGTTCGCGGCGGTAGCAAAACCCTCGGGCCAGTCCCTTCCCAGGCTGTCCAGAAGCGCGCCCAGCCCGTCCGCGTCCTCCCTGCACAGCCCCGCCATCGCGTCCGCGCCCGCCGCGTCCAGCAGCCGCCCGGCCTCCGCGCAGAGGGCCATGGCCCCGCCTATGCCGGAGGCTATGTCCCTGCGCGCCTCGTCGCCGACGGCGCCGCCCATTATCTCCTCGCCGCCGCGCCCCAGAAGCTCCACCTTCCCATGCAGCCACTCGAAGGCGTCGGGCCGCGCCCTGACCGCGTCGTACACATCGAAAAGCATGTGTTTCCTTACGCCGTCCTCGCTCCTGCCGTCGGAAAAGCAGTCCAGAAACAGGGAGAGGCGCTCGCAGTCGTTCTCGAATCTGTCGGCGAACAGGGCGTCCGCCGCCTCGTCCATGATCAGGGAGCGCTGGGCCTCGTCGCAGGCCCGGAGGCCGGGGGGCAGCCCCGCCTTGAAGTAGTATCTGTGCACAAGGTCCATCGCAAAGGCGTGGAAGGTCCCTATGCTCGCCCTGTGTATGCCCGAAAGCTGCTCCCGCAGGAAGGCGGAGTCCTCCGCCGCCACGCGCTCCGTCAGGGAGTTTGCTATCTTCTGGCGCATCTCCGCGGCCGCCGCGTTCGTGAACGTGAGTATCAGCATGGCGGACAGGGGCACGCCTTTTTCGGCTATGAGGCGCTTTATCCTCTCGACCAGCACGGCCGTCTTGCCCGATCCGGCCGCCGCCGACACCAGTATGCCGGGCTCGTCGCAGCATATGGCCTCCAGCTGGGACTCGTTCCATCTGGGGGCCGCCGCAGGGGGGAATCCGCCGTCCACGCCCTACACCAGCCTCAGGCGCCTGAGCAGGCCTACAAGGCGCGCGCCCTTGGGCAGCAGGGCTATCTCATCGGCCGTTACGGCCTTCGACTTGAGCACGGTGACAGCGTAGGCCGCAGCCCCCGCGCAGATCGCCGCCGCCGCAGCGAGGCTGCTGCCGAGCGGTGCGCTGCCGGCGAAATAGACGGCCAGCACCACGGCGCACATGACGAGGCCGGACAGCGCGGGCTTCACGACGGACAGCACGAAATCGAAGCGCACGCCCGTCATCCGCTTCACGAAGATCAGGTTCATGATCCCTATGACGGCGTAGCCCACGGCGCTTCCCAGGGCGGCGCCGTTGATGTTGAGGGACGGCAGGGGCGTCAGCGCGTATGTCAGCACGGCCTTTGCCGCCAGGCCGGCCAGCAGCGAGACGACGGGGAGCGAGACCCTGCCTATGCCCTGCAGTATGCCGGCCATGGCCTGGGCCACGCAGAGGAATATGACCCCCGCGCCGAGCACGGCGAGGCACGAGGCAGCGACGCCGGCCCCGGCCCGCTGCGCCGGGTATATCAGCCACATTATCGGCGTCGCCAGCACGATGAGCCCGAAGCTGCACGGCACCCCTATGATCATGGCCGCGCGAAGCCCCATCCTGACGTTCATGCTGAGAAAGGCCCTGTCGCCCGTGCTGGCCGCCGCGGCTATGGCCGGGACCATGCTCAGGGCTATGCTCAGGGCGAGTGCCATGGGAACGTTGATTATGGGGGCGGCGAAGCCGGCCATCAGGCCGTACAGCCCCTCTGCGGCCTGGACGCTGTAGCCGCCGTCTATAAGCCTGACGCGGCACATCAGCATGTCAACGACGTTCATTATGGGGAGTATGGAAACGCCTATGGTGGTCGGGACCGTGAGCGCGACGAGGGTTTTCAGTATCCCCCCGGCCGATTCCCGCCCGCCGGGGGGTTCATCCGCGGCGCCGCCGCCAACCGGCCACGCAGGCCCGCCCCGCATCCGCCTGTAGACCAGGATAAGGATCGTCAGGCCCGCGACGGGGCCTATGCTCGCGCCCAGGCAGGCGCCGGCGGACGCGTTCTCTAGGCTGCCCGAGACGAGGACGGCGGCGAGCGTCAGCCCGACAGCCACCCGCACCACCTGCTCCGTGAGCTGGGACACGGCCGTCGGGCGCATTTCCTGCATGCCTTGGAAATATCCCCTGAACACCGACATAAGCGGCACGAAAAGCAGGGCCGGCGATATGGCTATGAGGGAAAGCCACGAGCCTTCGCTTTTCACCATCACCGACAGGGGCCTTGCTATGAGGGCGACGCCCGCGAAGGCGACGACGCCGAAGACGAGCATTATCACGAAGGAAAGCCGGAACACGCGGTGCGCCTCCGCGAGCCGCCCGACGGCTATGCGCTCCGAGGTCATCTTGGATATGGCCGCAGGCGCCCCGTTCGTGGAAAAGACCAGAAGGAATATGTATACGGGATAGGCCGTCTGGAAATACCCCATGCCCACATCGCCGATGATATTCGCCAGGGGGATGCGGAAAAAGGCGCCCAGGATCTGCACGGCCAGCCCTGCCGCGCCCAGCACGGCGGCGCCGGACAGAAAGGTTTTTTTGCTCATGCTTGTCTTATGCTCCGTACTTCGGCCCGCAGCGGCCACGCGCCGCCATCGTATACAGACAGTATAGCAAAAATACGGCAATGCTTCAAGCGGCAAACAGCGGTTTTGCCCGGACGGCAAAACGGCCCCGCGCGCGCAGGGCCGTCCATAGACAGGGATGTATGGCGGGGCGGCGGCGCAGCCCCGCATTTTTGCCCGCCTAACGCGCCGCCCGTCAGGAGGCGCTGCCGCGCGCGCCGTCCTTCTGCGCGCCGAACCCCGCCTCGCATTTCTTCACAAAATCGTCCTTCGTGAAGAATCCGATAAGCACGAACCCGATCAGGCAGCCCGCGCCCTGTACGAGATAGGCGACGCCGTAGCCGGCGGCCTCCGCGACGGCCGAATGTATGATGACGCCGAAGGCGGCGAAGCAGGTGCCGATCGCGAGGATAGTGCCGAAGACGTTCTTGAAGTCATAGCGGCCCCACAGCGTAGAGACGATGGAGACCGTGAGGTTCGGCCCTCCCCCCAGAACGGCGCCCAGGCAGGCCATGGACAGGCCTATGCCGACAGGAAGCCCTGTGAAGCGGGCGATGCTGCCGCCCATCGCCACGACAAAGACAAGCAGGATGACCTTCCGGGGCCCGATCTTGTGATCCAGAAGCCCCCACAGTATGCTGCAGACCCCCGCGCCCAAGGTGGCGAGCAGCATCATGTTGGCGGCCTCGCCCTCGTTGTAGCCGAGGCTCAGCAGATTCGGCATCATCTGGTTTATGATGCAGGCGTAGAACTCCATGAAGGCTATGCCGAGGCCCAGCACCCAGACCTGCCAGGTCCTCAGTATCCTTGATGAGGTCCACGGGCTGGCCTCCGCATAGCGCCGGCCCTCGTCCAGAAGGGCCCTGGCCTTTTCCTTCGTCATGCTGCGGTCGTTGTCGGGGAAATGCCCTAGCTCCTCCGGGTAGGCGCGGAAGGAAATGTAGCCCCAGACCGCAAGGATTGCGAATATAACGCAGAACAGTATATAACAGGCCTCGTAGCCCCCGGTCGCGGCGTACATCCAAAGATATATCCTGACGCCCAGGGACGAGCCCACGGGCAGGCCTATGGTGGTCCAGCCCATGACTATGCCCTTCTTGGTCGGGAACCAGTTGGCGACGTGGTTGTCGTTGAAAAAGCGGCCCCAGGTCTGGACGAACAGATAGGTGACGGAGGCGATGACCACAAAGATCACCACGCCCAGGCTGCCGCAGAACGACCAGATCGCGATCAGTATGGCCGAGACGACGCCGCAGATCAGGATGCCCCTGCGGATGTTGATCCTGCCCTTGTTGTACAGGACGCCCAAGACGTAATACGCAATGACGCAGAGGATCCCGCCTATCGTCTGGAAGGAGTACAGCGATGTCAGGCTCCATCCGAGCTCGGCGTGCAGCTGCACGGCGAGCATGTTCATCGTGCCGCAGGCGGCGAAGCCGAAGAAATACGTGACGAAGCAGTAAACCGTAAGCTCCCAGCCCTTTCGGCCCAAATCCATCGGGTTCTTCGCGCTCATTCCAAATCTCCTTTCTTCGGTTGATTCAGACGGTACGCGCACGGCCGGCGGGCCGCTGCCGCCCTGCCGCCGGCCGCGACGCCGGTATGCCCATCAGGATGGCGCGGCTGTCACTTGTAGGTGCCCTTCTTGACGAGATCCCGCGCCACGTCGGCGTAAAGGGCCCATTTGGACGGCAGGTTCTGGAGCGGCTCGTCGCGGTACAGCGTCTGCGGCCAGCAGGAGTGCTGCGCGTATGACGAGGCGTAGCATTCCGTGCGCAGCTGCACGAGGAAATTGCCGAACTTGGTCGTGCGGCGGTGCTCGCGCAGCCTTTTCAGCTCGATGACGTCGCACACGAACGATTCTTCGGCCGTCTGCTTCTCCGTAAGCACGCGCCCGTTGTAATCGACTATCATCCCATGCCCGCAGGAGCACTCGTATTCCGAAAGCGGCGACTTGCCCCAGTTGCAGGTCACAACGTAGGCCGTGTTCTCGAAGGCCCGCAGTATGTTGTGCATGCGCATCAGATCCGTCGCCTCGACCGTGCCGTAGGCCCAGTTGTTCGGGCGGCAGAACACCTCCGCCCCGTTAAGGGCCAGGCAGCGGGCGACCTCCGGGAAGGTCCCGTCATAGCAGATGTAGACGGCGAGGCTCCCTATCTCCGTATCGACGACGGGAAACAGCTTCTTGGGGTCGTCGCCGTAGGTGTCAAGCACGTCATGCGGGCTCGACGATATCTCAAAATCGTTGTTGGACGAGTTGATCTTGCGGTATTTCAGGATCACCTCGCCCTTTGGGCTGATGATGAAGCCCGTGTTGAAGAAGCGCTCCGGGTATTCCGGCAGAATCTCGAACGCCGCCCCCGCTATGAACATGTTGTATTCGACGGCCTTCTTCGCGAGCGCGTCGATCTCGGGGCCGGGCATGGTTATGGCAAGATCCATCGAAAGCCTGAAGTCGCGCGTCCATCCCGGACCGAAGCCGTGGATGAAGGATTCGGGGAAAACGCACAGCCTCGGGACAAGCCCTCCCAGCCTGTGCGCCGTGCCTGTGTAGTATTTGTCGATCAGCTCGCAGTCATGCAGGACGTTCTCCATCCTCTGCTCGGCGGGTTTCTTCCCCGTCACGTAATGCGCGCGCACCTCCGGCTGTATCGCCATCGCGGCGTACCTGTCAACATACTCCATACCTGACCTCCTTGTTTTCCACTTTGACTGCGGCCACTCAGCCGGCATCGCCGACGCGGGACATCCCCTGTCAATATTTCTATCATATGCACGTAAAGGATACAAATTCAAAAAATGCGTCCGGGCCAATCAAATATTGAATGACGTTTGGATCCGTAAATGTGATAGCATTGAAGCGTGCACGAGGGGCATCGCCCTGCGCCCCGCTCCCGCCGCGGACGCGGCCAGGGGCCCTAGTGTAGTGTCTCATTCATTTTTGTATAAATGGCGCAGGATGGGTTTTCTGCGGCTAGGCGGAGGAGGGAGCCATAGCTGGGCTATGGCGACCGACGACAACAACGCCGCAGGAAATCCACACAAGCCATTTGCCTAAAGGTGAATGAGACACTACACTAAGTTTTCGATCCGGCTGTTTGCTGCGCCGGCAGCGGCGCGATGGAGGGATGAAGTGGAAGATATCAGGGTAATGAAGGATGTCGCCGTCCCCATGCGGGACGGGCTGAGGCTCGCCGCCGATGTGTATCTGCCGCCCGAACAGGGGAGATACCCTCTGATCATGGCCTTCACCGGTTTCGGCAAGGACGCCTACTGGGGGCCGCAGCACGACGGCTGGGGCTACGCATACGAGCCGTGGAGCCCGAGCGTCACCGGCTCTATCACCTTTGAGGCGAACGACCCCGGCTTCTGGTGCCGCTACGGATACGCGCTCATGATCGTCGATCCGCGCGGCTTCGGGCATTCGCCGGGCACGCGGGCGCTGGCGGAGATCGACGGAGCCCCTGGGGAGCGCGCCATAATCGCGGAAGGCCGCTGGGCGCGCGATCAGTACGACGCGATAGAGTGGTCGGCCGCGCAGGACTGGTGCGACGGCGGGGTCGCGCTGAGCGGCGTCTCGATCTTCGCCTTCTCGCAGTGGCGCGTCGCCGGGCTCAACCCGCCGCATCTTAGATGCATCAACCCCTGGGAGGGCATGACCGACTTCTATCGCGACTGCATGTTCCCCGGCGGCGTGCAGGAATCCAAGTTCACCCTGCCGCAGGGCGAGTTCTGTCACAAGATGGCGGAGGACAGGCCGGCATGGCCGGCGCCGGAGAACGAGGACCCGCCCGAGGCCGCGCCGATGGACGAGGACGATTTTCTGGCCCTGATCACGCTGCCGACGCTCATCAGCGGCAACTGGACGGATCACGGCTGCCACACGCGCGGCTCCTTCCGCGCCTTCCGCAAGATCGCCTCCCGGCACAAGTGGCTCTACACGCACGGCAGGCAAAAATGGGCGACCTTCTACAGCTCGGAGGCGCGGACCTTCCGCAAGCTGTTCTTCGACTGCTTCCTCAAGGGGACGGACGACAGGATACTCGGCATGCCGAGGGTTTCCCTGATGGTGATGGAGGACCTCGACATATACCGCACGCGCTGGGCCGAGGACTATCCCATCCCCGACGCGGAGCTGAAAACGCTCTACCTCGACGCGTCGTCGGGCTCCCTGGCCGCCGAGAGGCCCGCAGCCGAAAGCCGCGTCGCCTATGACTCCATCGGCGGGCGGGCGGCGTTTGCGTACAGCTTTGAGCGCGACACGGAGCTGCTCGGGGCCTCCGCCCTGAAAATCAGCGTGGAGGCCGAGGACGCCGACGACATGGACATCTTCGTGACGCTCCGCAAGTACGGCAGGGACGGGAGGCAGCGCTGCCTTGACGGGTGGATCACGCCGAGGATGCAGCCGATCGCGCTAGGCTGGCTACGCCTGTCGCACCGGGAGCTCGATCCGGGGCGATCCCTGCCGAACGAGCCTTACCTGAAGGGCGTCGTCGGCCCAGGCCGCAAGGTGA
>JAISXZ010000118.1 GCA_031270275.1 Eubacteriales Family XIII. Incertae Sedis bacterium
CGAGGAGGGTTTCCTCGGCGGCTTCGACAGCCGCGGCGTCAGGCTCATCGCCTGCTCGGGCGCCGGCGGCGGCTGCGGGCTCTCGTCCGTGGCTATCGGCATAGGCCGCGAGCTTGCCGCCTACAACGGCAGGCGGACGCTCTACCTCAGCCTCGAAAGCCTGGAGGCCGACGCGCTCTGCGTCACGGGCGGCGGGAGGGACATAGGCGATTTCATCTACATGCTCATGCGGGAGCGCAGGGGCGACATGGGCCTGTTCCTCGAAAGCTGCCTCCATAAGGACAGCTACGGGCTAGAGCGCTTCTACCCATCCAAGGGCGTCAACGACCTCTCGCGGGTATCCGGCGCGGAGCTTCGCGCCTTTCTGGACGCGCTGGCGGGAAGCGGGAGGTTCGACGTCATCGTGCTGGACATGGGCGGCAGCGTCCGGGACGGCCTGCGCGGGCTGGCGGGCCTGTGCTCGGCCTCGGTGATCGTGGAAAACGGCGCCGTCGCGGACGCGGGAAAGAGCAGGAAGGCGAGGCTTCTCATGGAGGGCTGCCTGCCGGAGGGTGCCGTGAGCGTGAATGTCAGGAACATGATCAGGCGCGAAACCCTGTCTGCCGGCGAGGGCGACGACGGCGGGGATGAGCCTGCGCGGCCCTGCGGCGACGGCGGGGAGGAGGACGGCGACGTGGAGATAGGCTTTGACGAGGCCGGCTTCCGAACCTGCGGCGGCACGGTGGATTTTGTCCTGTCGAACGAGTTTGGCGCGGGCGTCAAGGAGATCACGGACAGGCTCCTTAAGGGTCTGGACTAGTGCAGCGTCTCGGAGGGAACATGCGCACACACGGGCTTGCGAAAAAACTGACAACGGAGATAAGGGAGCGTATCGGGGCCCTGGCCGCCGAGATCGGCGACGAGGCCGTCCTTGACGCCATAGAGCAGCACGTGTTCGGCCATGAGGCGACGAGGCTGCTGTCGGTCAGGGAAAAGGCAGGGATAATAGACACGGCCTATTGCCGCATACGCAAGGATCTGAGCATACTCCAGCCCTTCGCCGACGACGGCGGCATATCGGAGATCATGGTCAACGGGAAGGACCGCGTGTTCATCGAGAAGAACGGCAGCGTCTACGAGACGGACGCGCGCTTTGAGAGCGTCGAGGAGCTCGAGGAGGTCATAAGGCGCGTGGCGGCGCGCGTGCACAGGGAGATCAACGAGCTGAACCCCATCCTGGACGCGAGGCTCGAGGACGGCTCCCGCGTGAACGCCGTGTACAAAAACATCGCGCTCAACGGCCCCATACTCACCATAAGGCGTTTCCCCGAGAGCCGGATAGACATGGGCGATCTGCTGGCGTTCGGCTCCATAAGCGAGGAGGCGGCGGCCTTCCTGAAACGGATGGTCGAGGCCGCGTACAACATATTCATAAGCGGCGGCACCAGCTCGGGCAAGACGACCTTCCTCAACGTGCTTTCAGGCTACATCCCCCGCGACGAGAGGATAATCGTCATCGAGGATTCCGCCGAGCTGCAGATAGCGGGGATCCGCAACATAGTGAGGCTGGAATGCCGCAACGCCAACGTGCAGGGCAAGGGCGGGGTGACGATGAGGCAGCTGATAAAGTCGAGCCTGCGCATGAGGCCAAACAGGATAATAGTGGGAGAGGTCAGGGGCGAGGAGGTGCTCGACATGATACAGGCCATGAACACGGGGCATGACGGCTCCCTGTCCACAGGCCACGGCAATTCCCCCCAGGGCATGATATGCAGGCTTGAAGCCATGTATCTCCAGGCGGCGGATTTCCCCGTGGAGGCCATAAGAAGGCAGATATCGGAGGCCATAGAGATAATCGTGCATCTGGGCAAGACCTCCGACGGGATAAGGCGCGTCCTCGAGATCTCCGAGGTCGTGGGGATGAGAGGCGGCGACATAGCCCTGAACCCCCTGTTCGCCTATGACATGCAGGGCGGCCTGAAGGCGACGGGCGGCAGGCTCGAAAATGAGCGCAAGCTGCGCATGAGGGAAGGATGATGAAGGGTTTGGATGCGGGAAGTGACGGGGGGCGGGGCGCCATGCCGGACTATAGCTGCTATACATTGTCAAGAAAAGAAAAAACGAGGTATTACTGCATGGCCGCGCTCGCGCTGATGCTCGTCGGGCAGATATTCTACCAGAGCCTCGCCGTGTCGCTGCTCCTGACGCCCCTTTCCATCCCCATGAAAAGGCTCTACGAGAGCCACATGGCGGAAAAAAGGAAGGACGCGCTGGGCCTGTCCTTCCGCGATCTGCTCTATTCCCTGTCCGCCTCGTTCGCGACGGGAAGGCAGATGCCGGAGGCCCTGAAGGAGGGGCTCGAGGCCATGCGGCTCATATACCCCGACGGCGCGCCCATAGTGCTGGAGCTCGAGGCCATGGCCGGCAAGCTGTTCAGCGCGCGCGAGGACGAGGCTTCCATACTCGGCGACTTCGCAAGGCGCAGCCACAACGACGATATACAGAGCTTTGTCGAAGCCTATTTCATATGCCGTTCGACCGGGGGCGACCTTGAGAACCTTGTGGTCAAGTCCGCCGCCGTGATAATGGACAAGATGGGCGTCCAGAAGGAGATTAGGACAATAACCGCCCAAAAACGGCTTGAGTCCAAAATTCTTCTTGCTATACCGGCCGCCATGCTCATGGCTCTGCAGATGTTTTCGCCGGACTACACGGCGGCTCTGTACGAGACGGCGGCCGGAAGATTGATAATGACGGCGGCGCTGGGGATATGCGCCCTTTCATACCTATGGAGCGCGCGGCTCACGAAGCTGGACATATGAGCGCCGCAGCGAATGCGGCCGACCGGAGGCGCAGAATGAAGGCGAAAACAGGATCCAAGGCCGAGGGCTTCGCCCAGCGGCTCATGGACAGGGTGCCCGAATGCCTTACAGGCAGGGCGGACGAGATGGAGAAAAGGCTGACCGCCGCCTTCGGCGGCAGGGACTTCAGCGGCGAGATAAGGGCGGAAAAGCGAAAAAACGCGGCCCGCTGGCTGCTCGTCGCGGGGCTTTTCGCGCTGCTGGCGGCGGCGACGGCCGCAAGGCTCGCGGGCGGGGGCGGGCCGGCGCCGTCCATGATCGAGCGGCCTGGCCCCTTCGAAAGGGCGGCGCGCGTGGCGGCCTGGGTCAAGGCCGAATACTCGGCCGACTCCGTGAAGAAAAAGGTGGAGATACTGGTAAGGCCCAGAAGCTTGGGCGAGGACGAGAAGAAAAAACTGGTCGGCGAGACCGCGCAAAGGCTGGAAACCCTCATACTGGGCGAAAACGGCAGCCTTGACGACGTGCGCTCGGACCTGGACCTGGTCGGGCGGGACCCGGAGACGAACGTGGACATAGCGTGGAGCTCGGACCGCCCGGACACGCTTGACGACAGCGGCGCGCTGAACCGCGTTGCGGCCAAGGAGGGTGAGGCCGTAAACCTGAAGGCCCGGCTAAGCATGGAGGATGTGTCCGAGACCGTCGCGCTCGAGGTCCGCCTCGGGCCGCCCGCTTCCGAGGGATCCGCAGGAAAGAGCCTTGACGCGGTGCTGGCGGGGCAGCTGAAAAAGCTGAACGAATCGGCGGACGGCGACGCCCTGGCCCTGCCCGAGGCGGACGGCTACGGCGTGTCCTACTCGTGGGAAGGCGCGGGCGGCGGCCCGCGCGTCATGGAGGCCGCCCTGCTGTCCCTGTGCGCCCTGATGCTATACGGCAGCCGCTACAAGGGCATAGACGGGAAGGTGCGCGCCGCAAGGGCGAGCATGCTGCGCGATTTCCCCGAATTCATAAACAAGATGCTGATCCTGCTGAACGCGGGGCTCGTCGTCTCCGCAGCCATAGAGCGCGTCGCGAGGGATTACGAGGAACGCGCCGACAGGGGCGCGCCGAAGCCGCTCTACGAGGAGCTGGCGGGCATACGCAGGCGGGTGGAGGGCGCCAACGCCCCGCTTGCCGCCGAGCTCGGGATAATGGCGTCACGCAGCGGGGTCAGGGAGCTCATGCGCTTCGCATCCATAATATCGGACAACATCGACAAGGGCAGCGCGCTCGCGGAGAAGCTTCAGGCGGAAGGCGAGCTGGTGTGGAGCATGCGCAGGAAAAACGCGGAGGAGGCGGGCAGGATAGCCGAAACGAAGCTGGTCATGCCCATGGCGCTCACCCTGCTCGCGCTGATCATGGTGACGATAGCGCCGGCCGCGCTGGAGATGTGAGGCGGCAGGCGGGCGGCGCGCCCCATGCTTGCGATATTGCTCCGCCGATTAAATGTTGCGCTGAATTGGCGAGATAGTTTGGCGGCTTGCGAGGCGCAAAACGCAGGCGAACCCGTAGGTTCGGCGAGGCTTTGCAACGAAGCAAGGCGTCA
>JAISXZ010000153.1 GCA_031270275.1 Eubacteriales Family XIII. Incertae Sedis bacterium
GATCGGGTTCTGGGGGCGATTTTGGCTCCCGGAGCGTACTGCCTGGTACGTGAGGAAGCCAATAATCGCAGCCAGGTTCCGAGATGGGCAAAAATGGCGTGGCGGGTGAGTAGTAACCAGATTTTCGCCAAACTTTACACAAACTTTGCATACCCCTTGAATCTTTCCCAAATACAGAGTATAATAACTGCGTGTATGAAAGTTTGTTTCGTGTTGTGTCTTGAGCCAAAACAGAAAGGATGAGGACAAAGAATGAAAAGGAAAGCACTTGCGCTGCTTGTCACGGCAGCAATGGTTCTTGGGGCGGCCGTGCCGGCCTTCGCCGCCGAGACCAAGGAGCTGACCGCAAACTACAGCGGCATCACGCTCTATGTTGACCTCGAGCCCGTCTCAATGAAGGACGCCGGCGGCAACGCCGTCGAGCCCTTCATCGTCGAAGGCACGACCTATCTGCCCGTCAGGGGCGTCTCCGAGGCCCTGGGCATAGGCGTCGAGTGGAACGGCGAAACGAAAACCGTCTACATAGGGCAGGAGGCATCCACGGGGGAGCCCGCCGCAGAGGAGGCAGCCACGACCGAGGCTGCCGTGGAAGCCGGCGATGAGGCAGCTGCCGAGGACGCGACCGCGACGGATGCGGCCGTAAAGGCTGACGACGAAGCCGCTGCCGAGACGACCGAAGCCGCTGTCGAGACGACCGAAGCCTCTGCCGAGACGACCGAAACCTCTGCCGAGACGACCGAAACCACAGCCGAGACGACCGAAACCACAGCCGAGGCCGAGGCGGCTCAGCCGGCATTTGTCGGCGTCAAGACGCTCTACGCGTCGTATGGCGACGTGACGATCTACGTCAGCGATCAGAAGCTCTCCCCGACGGACGCCGCAGGCAACGCGGTGGAGCCCTTCATCGTCGAGGGCAGCACCTATCTGCCGGTAAGGGCGGTGGCGCAGGCCCTGGGCCTTGAAGTGTCCTGGGACGGCGTTAACAAGCGCGTCTATATCGGCGAGCAGCCGGGCAGGGCGGAGGCGGCGGAAGCCTACGCCAAGTACGCGGCGGCGGAGGCTGCGATAAACGACGCCGGCTCCTACGAGGCGGAGATAAAGGGCAGCATATCGCTTGAGGTGGAAGGCGAGGCGCTCGACGTAGCGATGACGGGCGCGGTCAAGCAGGTCAACCACAGCGACACGGACATCGAGGTCGAGGGCAACGTAAAGACCGACGTCGCCGGCCTCAGCGTCGATACAAAGGTCTATTACAGGAACGGCTTCATGTATGTCGCGGCCGCCGACACGAAGGTCAAGATGGCCCTCGACGTGGAGGAGGCCATCGCGCAGGCGACGGCGAGCCTCCCGGTCGTCGAGGATGCCATCAAGGAAGGGTCCGTGGACGGCAATACCATCCAGTTCACCATGGACGGCGCCAAGCTTGCGTATGCGGCCAACTCGCTGACGGGGAACATCAGCGGGCTTGAGGCTGTCGACGCGGAATACGAGATAGGCGACGTCGCCTTTACGGCGACGATAGGCGACGACGGCGTGCTTAAAGAGGTCGCGATGAAGTTCCTGCTGAGCGTGGCGGTCGCGGATGGCGAACCCACCTCCATCGACTACGATCTTACGGTCAGCTACACCAAGATCGGCGACGTGAGCATCACGGCGCCCACCGACCTTGCGAGCTACAAGGAACTCGAAACGGAAGAATAGCCCCGCGCGCGTTGCCGCTTTTGTGCGGCTGGGTCCCTGACGCGGCCTGTTTGGCGGGCCCTTCAGCGACCGAATGCGTATGTCAGGTCTGGCCGCCGGGGCGCAGCCCCGGCTGCGGGGGCGGGGGCGCCGCCTGCCCCCGTTGCAGAACGGGGCATCCCCCGCGTCTTTGCGCCGGCATGGGGCCTCAGCATATCCTGGGCAGGCCCTCGCCGTACAGCACGTCCACCCTGCGGGTCCCCCCTATCCTCGTCCGCATCGTTACGCGCGCCCGCCCGCCGTCCCCGCCGCCTTCCGCCACGCGGCCGATTATCGCGGCCTCCGCGCCATGCTCCGTCCCCCGCGCGGCCGCCAAGGCCCTGTCGGCGTCGTCCCCCGCCACTATCGCGACCATCTTGCCCTCGTTGCCCATGTACAGCGGGTCCAGCCCCATGATGCCGCAGAAAGCCCTTACCGGCTCGCCGACGGGGATGAGATCCTCGGATATCTCCATGCGCCGGCCCGCGCCGGCCGCCAGCTCGTTGAGTATGGTACCCAGCCCGCCCCGCGTTACGTCGCGCATGGCCCTTACCCGGACGCCGGCGCCGAAAAGGGCGGCCGTTACGTCGCCCAGGCAGGCGCAGTCGCTCTCTATCCCGTTCTCGATGCCCATCCTCGCGCTGAGCACGCAGGCGTGATGGTCACCGAGCCTCCCCGAGAGCAGTATCGCGTCGCCGGGCTCGCAGGACGCGGCCGCCAGCAGCCTGCCCTCAGGCACGAAGCCCAGCCCCGTGGTGTTTATATAGAGCCCTCCGCCGTCCCCGGCGACCTTCGTGTCCCCGGCGACTATCACGAGGCCGGCGGCCTTGGCCTCCCGTGCCATGGACGCCGCGATGCTGTCGAGCAGCCCCGTGTCGAGCCCCTCCTCCAGTATGAAGCCGCAGGCCAGGTACCTGGGCTCCGCCCCCGCCATCAGCAGGTCGTTGGCCGTGCCGCACACGCTAAGCCGGCCTATGTCGCCCCCCTTGAACACCAGGGGGCTGACGACGAAGGAGTCCGTGCTTAAGGCCAGCCTGCCCGCGCTGTTGTCAAGCACGGCCGCGTCCTCCAGCCTGTCGAGCACGGGGTTGGCGAAATGCCTGCCGAATATCCCCTCGACAAGCAGGGCGGAATCCCTGCCGCCGCTGCCGTGGGCCGCCGTTATCTTCATGCTGTCCCCCCTGGACTACGGTGTCTCGGGCAAAAATGGCGCGGCGTTCTGCGGGCTCCGGCCAAAACGGGCCGGCAGGCCTACATGTTCTGGAACCAGACGCCGCAGGCCCCCTCCGCCGACGCCATGCAGGGCCCCAGCGGGCTTTCCGGGCGGCAGGGGCTTCCGAACATGGGGCAGTCGCCAGGATCCGTCCTGCCCGCCGTCACGCCGGCGCAGGCGCAGCCCGCCGCGAGGGCCTCGTCGCCGTCGAGCCCCCTGCCGCCGCCGTCGAAGCGCGCGTACTCCTTCCTGAGATAGTAGCCTGAACCCTCTATGCGCCCAAGCCCGCGCCACACCGCCGGGCCCGGCTCAAAATACTTCGCTATCAGCGCGAGCGCCCGCGCGTTCCCGCCCGCCCTGACCGCCGAGGGATAGAGGTTCAGCACGCGCCCGGAGCCCGCGCCCCCCGCCCCGCCGCCAGCCAGGCGCGCTATGGCGTATATCGCCGCCAGTATGTGCTCCCCCTCGAAGCCGGCCACGGCGAAGGGCTTCCCGTAGCCCGTGGCCAGCCTCTCGTATGCCTCCGGGCCCGTTATGACGCTGACATGGCCGGGGCAGATGAAGCCGTCTATGCCGCGCTCGTTCTCCAGCAGCCATTCCAGGGCAGGCGTGACCGATTTCAGGGCCGTGAGCAGCCTCAGGTTCCCGAGCCCGCGCGCGGCGGCCTCCTCTATCGCCAGCGCGTAGGCGGGGATCGTCGTCTCGAAGCCGACAGCGGCGATCACATAGGTGACGGAAGGGTCGAGGGCCGCGCGCTCCACCGCCTCCATGGGCGAGTACATCATCTCCACGCGCCCCCCGCCTCGGGCCCCGCCTATGGCCCTGCCGCCGCTGCCCGGCGTCTTCATCATGTCGCCGAAGCTCATCAGCCTGAATCCCGGCGTCGCCGCGTATTCGACGCATCTGTCTATGTATGACGAGGGGGTGACGCACACGGGGCAGCCGGGCCCCGACACGAGCCTTATGCCCGGCGCCAGCAGGCTGCGGATGCCGCTTCTGAATATGGCGGCCGTGTGCGTGCCGCAGACCTCCATTATCCTGAGCGGCGGCCCGCCGTAATGACTCAGGTATTCCGCTGCGGCCGCAAGGCTCATTCCAGCATGCCCCCGTCCAGCTCCTCGAATATGGATATTATCTCCCTGGCGCTGTCCCCGTCCAGGACCTCTATCGCGCAGCCCGCGTGGACCAGCACGTAGTCGCCTGGGGCCGCGGAGACGGCGCCGACGGCCACATCGACCAGATTGCCGCTAAAATCGACCTTGGCGCGCCCGCCTGATACTGAAATGACGCGGCCGGGCATTGCAACACACATTACGTTCGCTCCCAACTGCTGCTCTAGGCCTTTGGGCCAGGGCCATTCTTCATTGCCATCAGGCGCAGCATCCCAAGATATGCCTGCCCCAGGGATATCCCCCCGTCGTTGCAGGGCACGGACACGTTGCGGTAGACCGCAAAGCCCCTCGCCCTGAGCGAATCCGTGAGCGTCCCAAGCAGTATGCGGTTCTGGAACACCCCCCCGCTGAGGGCGACCGCGCCCACGTCCGTCTTCGCCCTTATGGACTCGCAGGCGCGGACGGCCATTTCCGCCACGTTCATATGGAACTTCAGCGCGAGCTCGCAGGCCCTGCCCGCGTCGCGCCGCGAAAGGGCCTCGGCGGCGGCGCCCTCGAGCATTGACGCGCATTCGCCCTCGTAGCGGCTCTCATGGCATATGTCCAGGAGCGAGGCTACGGCGTCGAACAGCCGCCCCATGCTCGAGCTCCTAACGACGCCCTTGCCGTAGGCGATGGCCGCAGCGACGTCCCCTGCGGCGCTGTGGCCGGCTATGTCGCCGTACGCCAGCATCTCCGATATGTCCACCGAGAACGTTTCGGGGGCGTCGGCGTCCGCCGCGCCCTGGCCGGCCGCATCGCGCCTAGGAGCGGCGGCTTGGCCGGCCGCATCGCGCACAGGGACGTCGGACGGGCCCAGACTGCCGTGCGCGTAGGCGTAGCTCAGCGCGGATACCCAGCCGGCCCTCATGGACGAATCCCCTCCCGGCATGGCGACGGGTTCAAGATGCGCCATCCTGCGGAAGCCTTCGCCCTCGCAGAGCAGGAACTCGCCGCCCCATATGGCGCCGTCCTCGCCGTAGCCCGTGCCGTCGAAGCCCACGCCTATCACGGGGCCGCCGAGCCCATGCTCCGCCATGACCGACGCTATGTGCGCATGGTGGTGCTGCACCCGCATGAGGCGGCCGCGCGCCGCCGCCGTCGCCGTGCCCAGGCGCCTGAAGCCCTGGCCCGGCATGTCGCCGCAGCCGGCCCTTTTCCCCACCCACGCCGCATTGCTGTCAAAGCCCATGGCGTAGCCCTCCGCGAGGCGCGTGGTGCTGTAAAGCGGATGAAGGTCGCAGACCACCAGGCTTGGGCTGACGCGGAACAGCTTCCTCATGTGTTCGACGCACTTCATGTAGACGGCCTCCATCTCGATGTTTTCGAGATCGCCGAGATGCTGGCTCATGTAGGCCAGCCGCCCCTTCGTCAGCGTGAAGGATGACTTTAGGTGCCCGCCCGCCGCAAACACCATGTCGCCGTCATCAAGGCCCTTCGCGCCGGCGACGTAGACGGGCGACGGCACGTAGCCCTTCGCCCGCCGTATCATCTGCGGGCCCCCTTCGGCCACGCACACGACCGAGTCGTCCAGGCGCGTCCGTATCTTTCGCCTGTTGTACAGGACGCCGTCTATGAGGGGCTGCCGGGACGCGAGTTTGAGCATGTCGCCGTCGTCCTTTATCATGGGCATGCCGGCGAGGTTCGCGCTCGTCATCACCAAGGGGCCCAGCGCCTTTGCCATGATATGCTGGAAGCCTATGGCCGGCAGGAAGGCGCCGACGTAGCGGCTGCCCCTGCAGACCTCCGGCGACATGCGGCCCCCCTTCCCCTCGAGCAGGACTATAGGCCGGGCGCGGGACAGCAGCAGCCTTTCCTCCTCGTCCGACACGCGGCAGAGCCCGCGTATTTCGTCCACGGACGGGAACATCACGGCGAAGGGCTTTTCCTCGCGGAGCTTTATCTCGCGCAGCCGCCTCACGGCCAGATCGGAGAAAGGGGAGCAGGCGAGGTAGTAGCCGCCCGCGCCCTTCAGGGCCGCCACGCCTCCGCCCGCTATCGCGTCGTTCGCCTTCCACAGGGGGGCGAGGCCCTTTTTCGCGGCGGGCCCGAGCGCGTCCGCGTTCCAGCACGCGGGCGGCGTGTCCGAGCCGGCGCCTGCGCGCCCCTTGTCGCCGGACTTCCAGATCAGCATGGGGCCGCAGTCATGGCAGGATATGGTCTGCGCGTGGTAGCGCCGGCTGTCCCTGTCCGTGTACTCCGCCCCGCAGGCCGCGCACATGTGGAATTCGCGCATGGATGTGTTCGCGCGGTCATACGGCAGCCTGTCGATTATCGTGTACCTCGGGCCGCAGGACATGCAGCTTATGAATGGGTGCATCCACCTTGGGTTCTCCGGGTCCTCGAGCTCCGCGAGGCAGTCGTCGCACACCGCGAGATCCGCCGGCAGCAGAGCGGCCCCGTCGCCGCCCTCGCCGCTCTCCGATATGGAGAAGCCGTCGAAATCCCGGCCTTCCGCCAGCGCCTCGCGCCTGTAATGGACTATCTCGGCGGGGGGGGGCAGCCCCTCCGACAGCGCGCGCAGGAAGGCCCCGATCCCTTCCTCCGTGCCGTTGAGCCATATCTCGACTATCCCGCCCGTGTTGCGTATCTCGCCGCCCAGGCCCATGCTGTGCGCCAGCTTCGCGGCGAAGGGCCTGAAGCCTACGCCCTGCACCAGCCCCCAGATTGTGATTTTTTCAGTATGCATATAATTCGTCGCCACCACCCGTCTTTCGGGACCCCATGTCCACATATCCCATTGTAGCCGAAAAAACATCCCTTTTCAATGTATTTTTAATCTTGACAAATTTACTCCAGTTAGGATATAATGGATTCATGGCTATCGGCCCGCCTCTTTGGCGGGCCGGCGCGGGCGAAATCCTGCGGATTCGACGGGGCTTTGCGGCGGGGCGGCGGAACGGCCGCCGGTATGCCCGGCGCGTATGGAAGGGAAAGGGGCAGGCATGCTCATCTCACGCGAATGCGATTATGCCGTGCGCATAGTCCGCGCGCTCGCCGACGGCGGCAGGAAGACCGCCGAGACG
The DNA here is from genome assembly GCA_031270275.1 of Eubacteriales Family XIII. Incertae Sedis bacterium. Taxonomy (GTDB): domain Bacteria; phylum Bacillota; class Clostridia; order Peptostreptococcales; family Anaerovoracaceae; genus JAISXZ01. Next base: position 7,110 of record JAISXZ010000153.1, read on the forward strand.
GTAAGCGCGCGCGAAAAAATCTCCTGCCAATTCACGTACAAAATACTGAAAAAACTTGAGAAAAACGGGCTTGTGCGCTCGTTTCGGGGAGCGCAGGGCGGCTATTCGCTTGCGAGGGGAACGGACGAATTCAGCCTCTACGACATATTTGCCGCCGTGGAGGGCCACACCCTGCTGACCGCCTGCCTTCAAAAAGGCTTTGACTGCCCTATGAACAGGGGCGATTCGCCCTGCAGCGTGCACGCGGAGTTTGCGCGCCTGCAGGAGGCGATGGTGTCGGGGCTCAAGGAAAAGAGGGTTTCGGAAATCCTTGGCCCCCTGCGCCGCTGTCCCTAGTGTCCTGCGTCACCTAAAACTTTATAAACGCCGATCTTTTTTCCGCCAGGCTGCGTTGCAAAGCCTCGCCGAACCTTCGGGTTCGCCTGCGTTTTGCGCCTTGCCTGACGAAAAAAATCTTCGCCGTTTATCACAACTTCTAGGTGACACAGGACACTAGACATGGCAGTGTTTTTGTTAGGGTTGTTCCACAAAAAGGGAAAAGGAGGTTGAA
>JAISXZ010000175.1 GCA_031270275.1 Eubacteriales Family XIII. Incertae Sedis bacterium
TTTCGCTCACAGACTTTGGGGACTTGCTCAAACTCGCTTCGCTCAAACAGTGAGCCAAGCCCACCAAAGTCTTTGTTCGCAAAATCGGGAAATACAGCCGTTTTGCTCCAAGTCAGCGGCGGCGTGGCCCCCTTTCCCGCCCTCGCGAACTGACTGCCCCTGAACAGCTCCCTGCCCCGGCCACGCCGAATGAGATTTACAAATCACCGGCGCGGTGGTATCATATTAGGGGGATGGACGGCAACGCGAAGCCGCTGTCCGAAGAAACAGGTTCGCGTCAGTTTTGTCCAGGCCGGGTTCCGGGGGCGGATGCATGAACAGGATACTGGTTGTAGACGACGAAGCCAAAATACGCGCGGTCATCCGTGAATACGCCGAATTCAACGGCTACGCCGTGTCTGAGGCGGCCGACGGCATGAGCGCCGTCAACATGTGCAGGGATCATGAGTTCGACATCATCATCATGGACATCATGATGCCTAAGCTCGACGGCTTTTCGGCCTGCAAGGAGATCAGGAAGCTGCGGGCCACGCCCGTGATAATGCTTTCCGCGCGGGGCGAGGAATACGACAAGCTCTTTGGGTTTGAGCTGGGCATAGACGACTACATCGTGAAGCCGTTCAGCCCCAAGGAGCTCATGGCCCGAATCAACGCGGTGCTGACGCGGCGGGGCGGCAGCCAGGAGCCCGCCGCCCCGCCCATCGTGTTCGAAGGGCTGGAGGTGAACATCGCCGCGCGCTCGGTCACCGTCGACGGCGAGAAGGTCGAGCTCACGCCCAAGGAGTACGATCTGCTTTTCTACCTGGTCCAGAACAGGAACATAGCGATGTCCAGGGACAAGCTGCTGTCGAACGTGTGGGGCTACGACTTTTTCGGCGACGACAGGACCATCGACACGCACATAAAGAACCTGCGCAACAACCTTGGGCCTTACCGTGACTGCATAGTCACGCTTAGGGGGGTCGGGTACAAATTTGAAGGTTAAATTTGATTTCCGAAGCCTGAGATTCAGACTGTGGCTGTATTTCGCCCTGTTTGCCGCGCTCCTTATGCTGGCCCTGTGGTTTCTGCAGATCATATTCCTGAACACCTACTACGAGGATATGAAGATAAAGGAGACCCGGCGCCTGGCGTCGTCCATAATCAGCCACTACGGGCAGGACGGGCTTTTCGACGAGATCGCGCGGGCCACCCGCCAGAACGACATGTACATCCAGATAGAGGCGCGCATGGACGGCTCGGACATCCTGCTCTACTCCACCTACAACGACGTCTCGACCGTCAGCGACGCGGGCGGAGGGGCCGTCGAGGAGACGCGGCCCATACCTTTCCCCGTGTACCGCAAGGAGATACAGTCCATACGCGAGAAGCTGGTGGGCGGCGACGGCCACGACGTCTCGTCCATAATAGCGAACCCCATGCGCGACAACAACATGCTGGCCTACTGCGCCTATCTGGACATGACCGAGGGGCATGAGGTGCTGCTCTACATATTCTCGCCGCTCTACCCCGTCGAATCCACCATATCAATACTGGCACAGCAGCTGAACTACGTGACGGTGATATCCCTTCTGGTGGCCTTCTTCATATCCTTCTACATATCGCGCCAGGTGACGAGGCCGCTCACCAACATCACCAACCTGGCGGCGCAGCTGGCTGAAGGCAGGTACGGCATCGTCTTCGAGGGCGGGCATTACTCCGAGATAATGCGGCTTGCCGACACGCTTACCTATACCTCGTCGGAGCTCGCGAGGGCCGACAACATGCAGAAGGACCTGATAGCCAACGTGTCCCACGATCTGCGCACCCCCCTCACCATGGTCAAATCGTATGCGGAGATGATACGCGACATATCCGGCGACGCGCCCGAGAGGCGCAACGAGCACCTTCAGGTCATCATAGACGAGGCCGACAGGCTGAGCTTTCTGGTAAACGACCTGCTGGAGCTTTCCCGCATGCAGTCGGGGCGGTATCCCCTCGCGATAGCCTCGTTCCCGCTGCGGGGATGCATAGAGAACGTCCTGAACTCCTACAGCATATTCGCGGAGCAGGAGGGCTTCAGGCTGGATTTCTCCGCGAACGGGGAGGGCGTCGTCGCGGGCGACGAGGGCAAGATAAAGCAGGTGCTCTCCAATCTCATAACGAACGCCATAAAGTTCAGCGGGGACGGGCGGCTGGTCGAGGTGCACATGGACGAGAGGGCGGGCCACGTGTACTGCTCCGTGACGGACCACGGCATGGGGATACAGAAAAAGGACCTGAAAAACATATGGCAGCGCTACTACAGGGCCAGCAGCGACTATCTGCGCCCGGACGAGGGCACGGGGCTGGGGCTTTCCATCGTGAAGGAGATACTGACCCTGCACGGCGCCCGTTTCGGCGTGGACAGCGAGGTGGGGCGGGGCAGCACGTTCTGGTTTGAGCTTCGGGCTTGACGGCGCGGCTGCCATGGAGGCGGGGCATGGCGAAAAAGGATCGGGCGGTGTTCCTGTGCCAGGAATGCGGCTATGAAAGCCCCAAGTGGATGGGGCAGTGCGTGTGCGGGGCATGGAACAGCTTTGTGGAGGAAAGGGCCGCGCCCGCAAGGGATGGCCTGCGGCCCCGCAGCGCCGCGCCGGCCGCGTCCGCGCCCCAGAGGCTCGCGGATGTCAGGCCCGGCGCCTACGAGCGCCTCGGCACGGGCCTGTCCGAGCTGGACAGGGTGCTCGGCGGCGGCCTCGTTAAGGGCTCGCTGACGCTCATA
>JAISXZ010000236.1 GCA_031270275.1 Eubacteriales Family XIII. Incertae Sedis bacterium
ATTGTTGAGCTGTTTCCGCGTCATTGATATCACTTCCCGTTTCATTCTTCGATTCTATCACGGGGGTGACATTTTCGCTGAATACTTTACAAGGTGACATTATCACTGAATAACCACATTTCTTGCGGCGCAAGCTTGACAGGGCGCGAAAATATGTTACAATAGATAAGCCGGGACAAGACAGCCGCGCCTTGGCCGCAGGATGCAGGGGTATAGCTCAGTCGGTAGAGCGATAGTCTCCAAAACTATGCGCCGTGGGTTCAAATCCTACTACCCCTGCCAGTTTTTTTGCCGGGACCAACGTGCAGCTTGGGCACGAGGTTGCGGGGTGTGGCGCAGCTTGGCAGCGCGACTGGTTTGGGACCAGTAGGTCGCAGGTTCAAATCCTGTCACCCCGACCAGCGCGATCAAGATTCCAGTCCGGGGCCATTAGCTCAGTTGGTCAGAGCGTCCGGCTCATAACCGGCAGGTCCGGGGTTCAAGTCCCTGATGGCCCACCAGTGCAGAAACGCTGTAATGCCGATGGCTTACGGCGTTTCGGCGTATTTGCCTTGCGGCGCGGCCAGGCGGCGAAAGGCGATCCGCAGAGGCCGCAGGCGGCCGGTTTCCCGGCGGCCAGGCATCGGACACATGGGCGAAACGGCTGTATCAGAGGCTTGGACACAGCGTCCCCGCGCGTTCGGGGGCGTTGGTTTTTTGCTAGGCGGGGAGAGTGAATGGATCGGGAGGAGCACAGCGCGAGAATATCCATAATGCTGTTTTTGATGGCGGCCGCGGCTGTCGGGCTCGCCATGGGCATGAGCGACTACATACTCGCCAACTACTTCAAGGAAGCCTATGGCATAAACGCGATGCAGCGCGGGCTCATAGAGCTCCCGAGGGAGTTGCCGGGGATCCTGTCGATCGGCTTCCTGGCGGCGCTCGCCTTTCTCGGCGACATAAAGAACGCGATAGTCGCGCAGCTGCTCTGCGCGGTCGGCATCGTGGCGCTGGCCCTTGTCCGGCCCAGCTTTTCGGTCATGCTGGCCTTTCTGTTCATCTATTCCTCGGGCATACACATGTTCATCCCGCTCGGCGACAGCATCGGCATGTCGCTGGCGCGAAAGACGGACGCGGGCCATATGCTGGGGCAGTTCAACAGCGTCCGCATGGCGTTTCTGATGATTTCGGGCATCATCACCTTCGTGGGCTTCCGCGTAGGCTGGTTCAGCTTCGACGTGCCCGTCACGGTCTTCCTTTTCAGCGCCCTGGCCCTCGTCGTAGCCGCCGCCCTGTTCTACGGCATGCACAGGGCGGATGCGCCCGCTGCGAAGGAGCCCCCTGGGTCGCTGGCCGCCGTCGGCGCGGCCGCCAGGGGCAAGGCCGGCCTCGGATTCGTCTGGAATAGGAAATACGCGCGCTATTACGTGATATGCGCCCTGTTCGGCGGGCGCAAGCAGATAATGTACGTGTACAGCCCCTGGGTGCTCATAGACCTTCTGGACTTCAAGGCGGACACGATGTCGATACTGGCCGTCATCGGCTCGCTGATAGGGATATTCTTCATGCCCGTCGTGGGCAGATGGATCGACAGGCACGGCGCGCGCAAGGTGATGATGGCGGAGGCCCTGGCCTTCATAGCCGTGTACGTGGCCTACGGCTTCCTGAGCAGATGGGTCAACACGGGCGTCGTGGCGCTCACCGGGCTGGGCATGATGCTGGTGTACCTCTTGAACATAATAGACAAGATGTCGGCCCAGTTTGCCATGGTGCGGGCCATCTACATGCGCCAGATCGCCGTGAAGCCCGAGGACGTCACGCCCTCGCTCACGCTGGGCATGGGCATAGACCATGTGGTGGCCATAGTGGGCGCCTTCGCCTGCGGCGGCGTATGGTTTGTCTGGGGGCCTGAATACGTGTTCATGATCGCGGGCGCGCTGTCCCTGGCGAACCTCATAGCCGCGTGGGGCATAAGAGACTGATGGCCGCCGCCAAGCGGCCAGGAATAGGAGGCACGTCTTGGAGAGCATCTGCATATTCGGCGACTCGATAGCGAAAGGCGTGGCCTTTGACGCCGCCAAGGGCAAGTATGTGCGGCTGAAGGACAGCTTCGTGAACCGCATGGCGGCCAGCGGCGTCAGGGTGGCGAATTTCTCGCGCTTTGGCTGCACCATAACCTCCGGCCTCGAGATACTGGCCCACAGCAAGGCCGATCTCGGCGACTACGGCTGCGTCCTTCTGGAATTCGGCGGCAACGACTGCGACTACAACTGGGCCGAGGTGGCGAGGGACCCCTTCGCGGGCCACGTCTGCAACACGCCCATCGACATGTTCCCCGTGCATTACAGGGCGATGGTGGACGCCGTCGTATCCGGCGGCGGCAGGCCGGTCCTGCTGACCCTGCCCCCCATAGACGACGACAGATACTTCGCGCACATCAGCCAGGGGCTGGACGCGGGCGGCATAATGAGCTTCCTCGGCACCGCGCGGACGATCTTCACCTGGCACGAAAAATTCAGCGATCTGGTGGCCTCGCTGGCCGCGGAGCTCAGCCTGCCGCTGGTCGATCTGCGCGCCGGCTTCCTTGCGGCGGGCGGCGGCCGCGACATGCTCTGCGACGACGGCGTGCACTTAAACAGCGAGGGGCATGCCCTCGCGTTCGAGATACTGTCGGAGGCCCTGATGGGCAAAAATGGCGTGGCGTGTGAGCAGTAACCTACAGTATGCCGTTCTCGTAGGCGTTTATGGCGTCTTCAAAATTGTAGGGGCTGTCGCTGGATTCCACGCCGTTGCCCAGCGACACGAATATGTACAGGCTGCCGTTTTTCTCGGCCAGGCTCGCGAGGCATCTGCCCGCCTGCGAGGTGTAGCCCGTCTTTCCGCCTATTATCCTGCCGCCGTCAAAGTCGCGCGGCCCGCTGCCCGAGAAGGTGCTGTTCTCGAGGTACACGCCCTCCGGCCTATGGCTCGTCGGCGCCGTAGTGCGCTCCGCCGTCGTGAAAACCTCCCTGAAGGTCTCGTTGCCAAGCGCGCTGAAAAGCAGCCTCGACAGATCCCTGGCCGTGCTGTAGTGCTCGGCGTCGTGCAGCCCCGTCGCGTTCGCGAAGTGCGTGTCGTTCATCCCGAGCTCCTTCGCGCGCGCGTTCATCATGTCGGCGAAGGCTTCCTCGGAGCCGGCCACGGCCCGCGCCAGCGCGACGCCGCATTCGCCTCCCGACTGCAGCAGGGCCCCGTAGACCAGATCCATGGCATCCACGTCCTCCCCCGGCAGAAAGCCCGCCATGGACGAGTTCGCGGCATAGAGCGCGGGGAAGATATCCTCATCGACCTTAAGCCTCTCGGGCAGCTCGGGCAGGCGCTCTATCGCCAGCAGCGCGGTCATGATCTTGGTGAGCGAGGCGGGATAGACGCGCAGCCACGCGTTCTTCGTCAGTATCACCCTGCCGGTGTCGAAGTTGGCGAGCAGCGCGGAGCTGCTGTGCAGGGACGCGTTGCTGAATTCCGGGTTGCGCTCCGAGGTGATAAGGAAGCCCGACTCGCCGTCGTCGGCCTCCTCCTCCGCAAGCTCCTCGGCCTGTTCGCCCGAGAAGAAGCCCGCCAGCCTTTTTGACGAACGCCCGAATCCGTCCATGGCGTCGCTGAAGAACGCGCCCGCCCCCTCCATGACGCGATGCTCGCGCATATAGGCCGCGACCGGGTCATAGGCCGTCACCAATATGAGCGTGACCAGGAACATTATGGGGAGATGCGAGCGCCGCCTGCGTGCCATTGCCCTGCCTCAGCCAAAGGGGCCCAGACGCAGGAAGCCGTGCTCGAACGCCCTTATGTTCAGATCCTCGAAGCCCTTCTTGACGTTGCGCCTTATCGTGCCCTCCCAGTCCACGCCGCCGACGCCCACGGCCTTGGCCAGCGCGCCCAGCAGCACCATGTTCATGGCCCTGGCGTTCCCAAGCCCCTCGGCTATCGCCCTGGCGTCGAAGACGCCGACGCGGGCCCTGCCCGAAAGCTCGTCCGCTATGCCGTCCGGATAGGGTTCAAGGCCCATGAGGACGGGCGCCGGCGGTATCTCGAAGTCGTTTATCAGCATCAGGCCGCCCTCTTTCAGGTATTCCAGCCATCGGAGGGCCTCCAGCTTCTCGAAGGCCGCTATCACGTCGGCGCCGCCGCGCCCCGTCACCGGGGATCTTACCCTCTCGCCAAACCTGACGTGCGTGCTGACGCTGCCGCCGCGCTGCGACATGCCGTGTATCTCCGACATCTTCACGTCGTACCCTGCCTCGGCGAGCCCCTCCGACAGTATCCTGCCGGCGAGTATCGTGCCCTGCCCGCCCACGCCCACCATGAGCACGCTCCTTACGTCCCCGCCATTAACCGCGCTCACGGCCGCACCTCCTTTATCGCTCCGAAGGGGCAGGCCTGCAGGCAGACGGCGCAGCCCGTGCAGGCGCCCGCGTCTATGGTTACGCTCCCGCCCGAGCATATGGCCGGGCAGCCCGTCTTTACGCACTGCCCGCATTTCCTGCAGGCGTCCTGGTCTATCTCGCATCGCCCTGGGGCGGGGCCGAACTCATCCCTGTCCTCGGGGCTAGGCTTTTTCAGCACGCAGGGCCACCGCGTCACTATCACCGTGGGCTCGTCCTTGGAAAGGGCGTCGTCGAGCGCCGCGCCGACGGCATCGAGCTCGAGGGGATTGACCAGGTAGATGTTCTCCCCCTTTATGCCTATCGCCTTGCATATGGCCGGTATGTCGGCCATGACGGCCTTCCCGCCCATGAGCGTGTAGCCCGTGCCGGGGTTTTCCTGGTGCCCGGTCATGCCCGTTATCCTGTTGTCCAGTATCACCGAGACGCTGCGGCCCCCGTTGTAGGCCACGTCCATAAGGCTCGTTATGCCTGAATGGAAAAAGGTTGAGTCGCCTATGACCGCGACGACCTTCTCCTTCATGCCGGCCATGCCGAAGGCCATGGCCGCGCCGTGGCCCGTGCTTATGCTGCCGCCCATGCAGAAGCAGGAGTCCATGGCCGACAGCGGCGGCGCGGAGGCCAGGGTGTAGCAGCCTATGTCGCCGGTTATCACCACGCCCTTCCTTTTGCCGAGGACATGGAAAAAGCCCCTGTGCGGGCAGCCCGCGCAGAGCGTTGGCGGCCTTTGCGGCGCCTTCAGGTCGGATTTGGGGCCTTCCGCGCCCCTGCCGAACACCGCCTTCCCTATGATGTCGGCGTCCAGCTCGCCGGCCTCGGGCAGCAGCGCCTTGCCGACGCACTCTATGCCCGCCTCCCTGATCCTCGTTTCCATGTAGGGGTCAAGCTCCTCTACCACATAAAGCTTTTTGACCCTTGACGCAAACGCCCTTATCAGCTCCGTCGGCAGCGGGAAGCTCAGGCCGATCTTCAGGTAGGACGCGCTCTCGCCGAAGGCCTCCCTGGCGTGCTGGTAGGCCGCGCCGGCGCTGACGACGCCGATCTCGCCGCCGTTGTACTCCGCCCTGTTCGCGGCGCAGGAATTCGAGTATTCGGCCATGGCCTCCAGCCTGAGCGACAGCTTGGCGCGCATGACCCGCGCGTTCGCCGGGGTGGCGACGTATTTCGCGGCGTCGCGCCTGTAGGCCGGCACGGGCGGCAGCACGCGCTCCCCGAACGATACCAGGCTCTTGCTGTGGCAGATGCGCGTCGTCATCCTGAGCATCGCCGGCGTGTCGAACCGCTCCGACAGCTCAAAGGCCAGCTTCGCGAAATCGAGGGCCTCCTGGCTGTCCGAGGGCTCCAGCATCAGCACGCGCGCCGCAGCCGCGTAATTGCGGTTGTCCTGCTCGTTCTGGGAGCTGTGCATGCCGGGATCGTCCGCCGAGACTATCACGCATCCGCCGCCCACGCCGGTATAGGCGAAGGTGAACAGCGGGTCTGCCGCGACGTTGACGCCCACGTGCTTCATCGCGGCCATGGACCTGACGCCCGCGAGCGAGGCGCCCATGGCGGCCTCGAGCGCCACCTTCTCGTTGGGCGCCCATTCGCAGTAGAGCTCGCCCGCGTATCCCGACATCGTCTCGAGTATCTCCGTGCTGGGCGTTCCGGGATAGGCTGAGGCGAACAGCAGGCCCGCCTCGTAGGCGCCGCGCGCCACGGCCTCGTTGCCGGTAAGCAGCTTCGTTAAAGGCCTCTTTTCATTCATGTCGCGTCCCCCCCTGGGCGGCTATGGAAACGCCCTCGGGCTGCGGCGGTCGCCGCGCCCCTCTCACCTATGCCCGCCTCGGCGCACGAGCTCCGCCTTCCTGCGGTATTTCATGGACAGCTCCCTGTCGCCGTCCGCGTCGTATATGAAGGCGAGCTCGTCCATGCTCTCCGCGTGCGAGGGGTTGAGCCTCAGCGCCTTCCTGAACATGTCCGCCGCCTCGTCGCTGCGCCCCGTGTTCGCGTAGGCGGCCCCGAGGTAGTAGTACAGCGGCCACCAGCCGCCGTACCGGCTCCCGAGATAGGGCTCGAGCGCGCCTATCCCCTCGTCCCAGCGCCGCGCGAGCACCGCGTTGCAGCCGCGCTCTATCTCTATCGGCTCGGCCAGCTGGCGCAGGCGCCCCTTTATCTCCCCGCGATCTTCAGGATGCGTGGAGCAGTCGAGATAGCCCTTCCAGGCAAGGGCCGCCTTCTGGTAGAGGCCGAGGTTCAGGTACGCGTAGCCCAGATAGTAGTAGGCCGCGGGAAAGCGCGGGTGCGCCAGCGTTGTAAGCTCGAAGTATTCAAGGGACTCCGCCTTGAAGCTGCCCACGTATTCGCTGCTTCCGCCCCTGCCGTACATGTCGCGGCAGGCGAGCGCGTAGCCGTACATGGCGTCGAGGCCGTCGGGCTCCACGCAGAGCGCGGCCCTGAAGTGGATGCAGGCACTGTCGTGATCCCCCCGCGCGGCGTCCTCCTTGGCCCTGCGCACGAGCCCCGCCGCCGCCTTTTCCCTGAAATGGGCCTTCAGGAAGCCCACATAGGCGCCCGTGTGCGCGAAGCCGGGCGACGCGCCCATCACCTGGGCCATGTTCGCGCCCAGGCGCAGCACGGATAGGCCCTCGCCGGCGGCGAAGGCGCCGACGTCCTCGTCCCTCAGCGGTATCGGCACGCCGCGCATGAAGCCCAGGCCCTGCCGCTCGATGTACCGCTCCGATAGCTCGTCGAACGCGAAGCGGCCCAGCCGCCCCTCAAAATGCTTCCCGAGCCTGTCCGGCCTGAGTCTTATGTCGGATTCCCCAGGCGCCTTCGCGAAGGCCGCGCCGCCGTCCGTCCCAAACATCACAAGGCCCGAAACCTCTCGTCCTTCAGCGCGCCCGATTCGCAGGCGGACCTCAGCTGCCCCAGCATGCGTTCCTTGTCGCGCGGCAGCGTCCCGCGCAGCGACACGTAGTTGGACGCGTGGTTGCTGCGGAACACGCAGTCCCTCCTCACCTCCGTGTTCTCGAGCAGGAGGCGCGTCTCGTTCACCGCCTGGACGGGCGTCAGCAGCCGGAAGCGCCCCTCCTCCATGTCCCTGTAAAGCGGGGCGGCGGGCTCCACCATCAGCGTCAGCAGCCCGACATAGGACGGCTCCATCTCGGATATCATGGTCCCGCAGGCGATGGCGTGCTCCTCCCAGCCGTCCTGGCCGGACAGCCCCGATATGAAGGTGACGGACGCGGGTATGCCGGAATCCTCCGTCTTTCTGACCGCCCTTATTATCTCGTCGCGGCTCGCGCCCTTGTTTACCTTCGCGAGCACCCTGTCGCTGCCCGATTCCGCGCCTATGTATATCATCCCGACGCCGCCGTCGCGCAGGGCCTCCAGCTCGCCGGGCGTCTTTCTCAGCACGTCCTGCGGCGAGCCGTAGACGCTGACCCTGCCGCATTCGGGGAAAAGGGCGGCTATCCTGCCCAGTATCCGCATGAGCGACTCCGTCGGCAGCACGAGGGCGTCCCCGTCGGCCAGGAATATCCTGTCCACGTTGCGGAACATGGCCCTCGACTCCTCGAGATCGGCCATGACCTCGCTTTCCGGCCTTATGCTGAACCGCTTGTCCTTGAACATGCTGCAGAACGTGCACGAGTTGTGCGCGCAGCCCAAGGTCACCTGTATGATGAGGCTGTAGGCCTCGCTCGGCGGCCTGTAGACGCTTCCTATATAACGCATTGCGCGCAGTCACATCCTTTCGGGGGCCTCGACGCCGAGAAGCGAAAGGCCGTTCTTTATCACCTGGCGGGCGGCGCCTGCCAGCGCGAGCTTCGCCGCCCGCTCCGCCCCGTCGTCGGCGAGTATATGCTCGTCGTGGTAGAATCTGTTGAAAGCCTGGGCGACGCCCATCACGTGCCGCGCCACTATGGAAGGCTCGTATTTCTCCCCCGCCTCCAGGACGGCGCCCGGAAAGCGGTATATGAGCTTCGCAAGCCCATATGCGCTGTCGCCCCCTATGCGCGAAAAGTCCAGCCCGTCCGCTCCCTCCAGCGCGCGCGCGGCGGCGTCCCCGCCCCTGCGCAGGACGCTCGACGCCCGCGCATGGCTGTACTGCACGTAGGGGCCCGTCTCCCCGTCGAAGTTCAGCACCTTGTCCCAGGAGAACACGTAGTCCTTGATGCGCCCGTTGTAGAGCTCCTGGAATATGACGGCCCCTATGCCGACCTGCCTTGCGGTCTCGTCCACGTTGTCCGTGTTGACCTTTTTCTCGATGACGATCTCGCGCGTCTTCTGCACGGCGCGGTTCAGCACGTCCTCCAGAAAGACCACGCGCCCCGCCCTCGTGGACATGGTGCCGTCCGCGAGGCTGACGAGGCCGAAGGGTATGTGCACGCAGCTCTCCGCCCAGTCCAGGCCCATAAGCCCTATGATCCTGAACCACTGCTGAAAGTGAAGGTTCTGCTGGGAGGCCACTATGTACAGATTTTTGTAAAAGCCGTATTCCTCCCTGCGGTAGAGCGCCGCCGCTATGTCCCTCGTTATGTACAGCGTGGATCCGTCCTTCTTCGTTATCAGGGCCGGCGGCATGCCCCATTCCGACAGATCCACTATGCGCGCGCCCTCGGACTCCTTCAGCAGGCCCTTTTCCTCCATCATCCCGAGCACGCGGCCTATCTTGTCCGAATAGAAGCTCTCGCCCGCATACGAATCGAACTCTATGCCGAGCATCCTGTAGACGCGGCCGAATTCCCTGAGGCTCTCGTCGCGAAACCACTGCCAAAGCTCCCGCTCCTCCGGCTCGCCCCGCTCCAGCCTCGCGAAGGCCAGCCTCGCCTCGTCCTCGAGCGCGGGCTCGCGCTCCGCTTCCTCGTGAAAGCGCGTATAGTAGCCCAGAAGGGACTTTATCGGCTCGTTTTCCACGTCGGCCCTGTTTCCCCACCGCTTATAGGCCACTATCATCTTGCCGAACTGCGTGCCGTAGTCGCCGATGTGGTTGACGCGCAGGGTGTCGTAGCCGAGGAAGGCGTAGATCTTGTTTATGGCGTTGCCTATCACCGTGCTCCTTATGTGGCCTATGTGAAAGGGCTTCGCTATGTTGGGCGAGGAGAACTCGACTATGACCCTGCGGTTCCCGCCGACATCGGAGCTTCCGAAGGCATCCCCCTCCGTCAGGGCTGCGGAAATCGCCTCCCTGATGAGCGAGGCCCTGTCCAGAAAGATGTTCACGTAGGCGTTCACGGCCTCGATCCGCCCGAACAGGCCGCGCCCCGCCAGCTTTTCGGCGATGTCCGCCGCAATCAGCGGGGGGGCCTTGCGCAGGGATTTTGCCAGCCTGAAGCACGGAAAGGCATAGTCCCCCATGCTGCTGTCCTGCGGGACCTCTATCATGCCGGCCAGCTCGCCCCTGCCGAGGCCCAGCCCCAGATCGTCGAGCGCCGCCGCTATTGTTTCCTTGAAATCAAGCATACAGCCTGTACTCCTCCCAATCCCTAAGAGGTTACTGCTCACACGCCACGCCATTTTTGCCCATCTCGGAACCTGGCTGCGATTATTGGCTTCCTCACGTACTCCCTTGTACGCTCCGGGAGCCAAAATCGCCCCCAGAACCCGATC
>JAISXZ010000176.1 GCA_031270275.1 Eubacteriales Family XIII. Incertae Sedis bacterium
GTTTCCCGCTTCCGTTAGGGGGCTCATCGCCCCCTTCGGCGGCCGCCTGCGCGGCCTGAACACCCCCAGGACGGGAAGGGGGATTCCCCCTTCCATCCCCCGATCGCATCGCGGCACAGGGCGCCGTGATGCGATTAGCTACGTGAGGAAGCCAATAATCGCAGCCAGGTTCCGAGATGGGCAAAAATGGCGTGGCGTGTGAGCAGTGACCTTACGAGACGCACAGCTGGCCCCCGTCGTGCGCGTACACGCAGCCGGTGATCTGGCAGGCGGCGGGCGACGAGAGGAACACGCACAGCGCGCCGATCTCGATGGGCTCGCCGAAACGATGCGTCGGCAGGTCCTTCTCTACGCTGGCTATGGCGGCGGGGGGCAGCTCCGCGTCGAGATTCGAGTGCGTCGGGCCCGGCGCTATGGCGTTGACGCGTATGCCAAACGCCCCAAGATCGGCGGCAAGGTATCGCGTGAAGTGATCTATGCCCGCCTTGGCCACGCTGTACGACGGCGTATGGTGGCCGTTCTGGAGGTTCAGTATGCGCTGCCCGCCGACGGACGAGATGCTGATGATCTCGCCTCCAAGCCCGGCGGCCTTCATCCTCGGCGCCACCGTATGTATCATGTTCGCGGCGCCCTGCAGATTGATGCCTATTACCCTGTGCCATTCGCCCATGTCCCTGTCCGCCAGAAACTCCGTCGTCGCGCCCACGCCGGCGTTGTTCACCAGCACGTCCACATGGTCAAAGAAGCCGTATACCGCCGAGACCGCCGCCTTGACGCTCGCTATGTCCGATATGTCGCACTCGAACGCCTCGCTCCTGACGCCGCAGCCCCGCATATCGGCGGCGGCGGCCTCCCTGTCGTCCCTGATATCGAGGATCGCGACGTTCGCGGCCGACTGGGCGAACGCGGCCGCTATGCCATAGCCTATGCCCGTCGCGCCGCCTGTCACGACGACGTTCTTGCCGGCCACGGAGAAGGCCCCTTCCATGCTCTTGATCGCTGCGGTCTTTATCATCTTCGCCTCCAAAGCCCGATCTTGACTAAACTGCCGCGCGGGCGGCCGCCCGCGCGGCGGATACAGCCGGCCTGCGGCCGGCAGACAGCTTAAGGGACCCTCTTTAGAACGTGATCTCCTGGTACAGCGTAAGCCCGGACACGGTGTGCTTTATGTTCTTGATCTCATTGCTGTAGGCGTACACGAGCGGATCCTCGCACAGGCCGTACCAGAGGACATGCTTGTTGAACAGCTGCAGAAGCTCGTAAGCCAGATCCATGCGCGCCGTCTGATCATAGGTGGCGTTCATCCTCGTGGCCAGCGCGAGGTACTCCTCGCGATCGGGGCCGCTCCAGTCCTGGGGGATGAACACAGGGTAGTTGCCGAAGACGTCGGCGGGCAGATTGCTGGGGGCGACAGGCGTGTTGATGGCGATATCATACTCGTTTTCGGACATCAGGAACGAAAAATACGATGCCTGGTCGTAGTTGATGATCTCCGCCTTGACGCCGATGGCCTCAAGCCCGTTCTGGATTACCTCCGCGGCCGTGATGTAGTTGGCGTCGCCGTTCGTGACTATGCGCAGCGATTTCCCCACGAGGCCCGACTCCTCCGCCAGCTGCTTCGCCTTTTCGACGTTGTAGCTGTCCGTGTACAGCTCGGACATGTTCATATAGCGGTCCTGGATCTCCTGAAGGGACTCCGACGCGCCCCAGTCGATGACCTTGGCATGGCCGTTGTACGCGATGTCGGAGATCGACTGGCGGTTGATCGCGTAGGAGACGGCCTCCCGGGCCGCGACCGAGTTGAGCGGGCTGGTGGCCCCCATGTTGTACTGGGCGATCAGGGACGAGCCGACGTTCGATATCTCGGTCTTCGCCGTGCCGAGGGACTCGATATAGTCGATGTCCGCCGTGGTGACGAGGGTGAAGTCTACGTCCCCGGTCTCTATCGCGTTGACCCTCTGGGAAAGCTCGCCCAGGCACTTGAAGTTGATCGTCTTGATCGACGGCTTCTCGCCCCAGTAGTCGTCGCGGCGCTCGACGGTGACGTGGCTGTTGACGACATAGTCCGTGACGGCGTACGCGCCTGTCCCGACGGGGTTGTCGGAATACGTGGCCTGGTCGTAGCTCTCGGCGTCGACGATCTGCATCTGCACGATCCCCGGCTCCTGGGAGGGGTCATACGCCGTATACCACACGTCAAGCGTATAGTCGTCGACCACGGTGGTCTTTTCGACGTCGAAGACCTTGACGTTCAGGAAGGCCCTCGAATCCGCGGCGTTGAGCTTGATTGTGAACAGGATGTCCTCGGCGGTCAGGGGGTTGCCGTTCGAGAAGGTGACGCCCTCGCGGACCTTCATCGTGTAATGGACGTCGCTGCCCTCCACGGGGTCAAAGGCGGTGGCCAGCACCCAGAACCTCTCGCCGGTCTCGAGATCGTAGTCCCAAAGGGGCTCGCAATAGGTGCGCTGGACGCTCAGATAGCCGCCCTTGCCCGTCATGAACAGGGGATCTAGGGTGCCGGTGTCGAGGAACACGCCGATGTTGAGCGTGTCCCGCGCCGCCTGGGTGTCGCCTGTGGCCGTCTCGCCCGCGGCCGTCTCGCCCGTGCTGGCGGCATCGCCCGTGTCGCCTGAACCCGAGCCGCCGCAGGACGCCAGCGTCACCACCATCAGGCAGATCAGGAGCATCCCTATCATCTTCATAGTAAGCCTTTTCATCTTTCACCTCCACTTTTCACATCCGATTCTTGCGTTTGCCCTGTCCTTCGCTTTGCATATCCCTTCTTCACATCTTCGCGCCCTCCATCTTCTTCCTCCTTTGCTTTGTCCTACACGATTTCCCCGTGTATATGGCACGCGACGAAATGTCCGGGTGAACATTCCTCGAGTGTCTGCGGCTGGGAACATCCCTCGGAGGCATGCCGGCACCGGGCCATGAAACGGCAGCCCGGCCCGGGGTTTATCGGGGAGGTGATCTCCCCGCGCAGCAGTATGCGCTTGGTTTTGCCGTGGATGCCCGGAATGGGTATGGCGGAA
Source organism: Eubacteriales Family XIII. Incertae Sedis bacterium (assembly GCA_031270275.1). Taxonomy (GTDB): domain Bacteria; phylum Bacillota; class Clostridia; order Peptostreptococcales; family Anaerovoracaceae; genus JAISXZ01. The sequence goes on from JAISXZ010000176.1 coordinate 3,036, forward strand.
AGCAGCGCCTTGGTATAGGGATGCCTCGTGTCGCGGAACAGCTCGTCGGCCGGCGCCATTTCGACCATCTGCCCCAGGTACATGACCATGATGTCGTCCGATATATACTTGACCACCGACAGATCGTGGGTGACAAACATGTATGTAAGCCCGCGCTCCTCCTGCAGGTCCAGCATCAGGTTGATGATCTGGGCCTGGATGGAAACGTCCAGCGCCGATACCGGCTCGTCGCAGACGATGAACTTAGGGTTGAGGGAGAGGGCGCGGGCTATCCCGATCCGCTGGCGCCGCCCGCCGTCAAGCTCGTGCGGGTATGAATTTTCGAACCGGGCGGCCAGGCCGACCGAATCCATCAGCCTGCGCGTCTCCGCGATCATATCGCCCTTGGGCAGGGCACCTTGGATCTTCAGCGGCTCCATTATGGTTTCGCCGACCGACTTGCGCGGGTCAAGGGACGAATACGGATCCTGGAATATGATCTGCATCTTCTCGCGCAGCCCGCGCAGCTCGGCCCTCTTGGGGTTTGTTATGTCCTCGCCGTCGAAGGACATGCGGCCGCCCGTCGCGTCCAGCAGATGCAGTATCGTGCGGCCCAGGGTGGATTTGCCGCAGCCCGATTCCCCCACGACGCCCAGGGTCTTCCCCGCCTCGAGGGAGAAGTTTATCCCGTCCACGGCGTGAAGCATGCCGCTGCCGGTCCTAAAATACTTTTTGAGATCCTGTACTTCCAGCAGTGCCGGCATATCAGTCACCTTTGTGGCGCGAAAAAGCACTTAACGGCGTGGCCGGGCGCGATTTCGCTCTCCGCGGGGGGCGATTTCGAGCATCTGTCCTCCGCGCGGGGGCAGCGGTCGCAGAACCGGCAGCCCTCGGGCACGTTGGTCGGATCGGGCATACGCCCCTTTATCGGCTTGAGCCGGCGCTCGGTCGCGTCCAGCCTCGGCAGGGATCCGAACAGGCCCAGCGTATAGGGATGGCCTGGGCGGTCGAATATGTCCTCGACCGTGCCGCGCTCCACGATCTCCCCGGCGTACACGACGGCCACGCTGTCGCAGAATTCCGAAACGACGCCCAGGTCGTGCGTGATCAGCATGACCGAGGTCTCCAGCCTTTCCCGCAGCGACTGCATCATCTCCAAGACCTGCGCCTGGATCGTGACGTCGAGCGCCGTGGTGGGCTCGTCCGCAAGCAGCAGCTCCGGATTGCAGGCGAGCGCCATGGCGATGACCACGCGTTGCTTCATCCCGCCAGAAAACTGGTGCGGGAAATCGCCGAAGCGCCCCATCGCTATGCCCACCATCTCCAGCATGTCGCAGGCGCGCCTGTTCGCCTCGACCTGGGAGACGCTGTCGTGCTGCCTGATCGTCTCGGCGATCTGGAACCCGACCGTTTCAATCGGGTTTAGCGCCGTCATCGGATCCTGGAATATCATGGCGATCTTGTTCCCGCGTATCTTTCGCATCTCCCGTTCGGGGAGCCTTAGAAGCTCATTGCCGCGGTAAAGGATCTCGCCGGAGACGATCTTGGCCGGCGGCATAGGGAGTATGCCCAGTATGCTCCGCGCTATCGAGGTCTTCCCGGCGCCCGTCTCGCCCACCAGGCCTATGGTCTCGCCCTTCTTTACCGTTAGGCCGATATGGTTGACGGCATAGATCGTCGCCTCGTCGGTATGGTACTCTACCGCCAGATCGCGTATTTCCAGGAGATTGCCCTGTTCTTCCATTGGCCCGCCTTCTTTTGGTTACTACTCACACGCCACGCCATTTTTGCCCATCTCGGAACCTGGTTGCGATTTTGGCTTCCTCACGTAGCTTCTAGTACGCTCCGGGAGCCAAAATCGCCCCCAGAACCCGATCTGAACAAAACTGACGCGGCGTGTGAGTAGTTCCATTAGAGTGGGTGAGTAGCAACCCATCGTCAGTTTCTAAGCCGGGGGTCAAGCGCGTCGCGGAGCCCGTCGCCGAGCAGATTGCAGGACAGGACGCTGAGCATGACGCATATGCCGGGGTACAGCGCCAGCGTCGGGTGCTCGCGCATGACGTTCCGCCCTTCGGCTATCATGGTGCCCCATTCGGGTGTCGGCGGCTGCACGCCCAGGCCTACGAAGCTGAGCAGGGAGCCCGCCAGTATGCAGGAGCCGATCCCCATCGTAATCTCGACGATCAGGGGCGCCATGGCGTTCGGCACTATGTGCTGGAGTATGATGCGGGCATTGCCGGCGTTGACCGCCCTCGCCGCCTCGATGAACTCCTTGTCGCGGACGGTGAGCACCGACGCTCGCATCAGCCTCGCGTAGCCTGGCACGCTGCACACCCCCAGCGCTATGATGGCGTTCTGCAGGCTCGGCCCCAGGATCGCGGCCAGCGTTATGCACAGAAGCAGCATGGGGATCGACTGGTATATGTCCAAAACGCGCATGCTTATGTTGTCCGTCCAGCCGCCGAAATATCCGGCGGTGGCACCTATCGCTATGCCTATGGACGCCGCTATCGAGACGGCGATGGAGCCCATCATGAGCGATGCCCTTGCGCCGACTATGAGCCGGCTCAGAAGGTCGCGCCCCAGCTTGTCGGCCCCCAGCGGATGCTCCGGGCTCGCGGCCGCGTAGGACGCCTTGGAGTCCTGCACCGAGTACCCGTAGGGCGCCAGCAGCGGGGCGGCTATGGCGACGAATATGAGCAGGGCCAGCACGACCAGCCCGGCAACGGCCAGCTTGTTCCTTTTGAGCCGGCGCCATAGATCCTTAAGCTTCGATTTCTTGCGGGTCTTCCTCAATTTGGTTGCCAACCTTTCGCTTCTTGCTATTGTTGCGTCCGGACTGGGCGCGTATCCGCGGGTCTACTATCGCGAACACCACATCGACGATCAGTATGACCAGTGAAAACATGACGGAAAGGATGAACACGCTTCCCTGTATTACGGGATAGTCCCGGCCGGTAAGGCCCGCTATCGTGTACTGGCCCAGGCCGGGTATCCCGAAGATGACCTCGGTGATCAGCGCGCCGCCGATCAGCAGCCCGAACATGTTCCCGATAACCATTATTACAGGGATCAGGGCGTTTTTAAGGGCGTGCCGGTAGATAACCCTCCGTTCGGGAAGCCCCTTCGCCTTGGCGGTCACTATGTAGTCCTGCCGGACCACCTCAAGCATGTTGGAGCGGGTCTGCCGGGCGATGGTGGCCACAAAGCCGAGCGAGGTCGCGACGATGGGCAGTATCCAGCTCTGCCACGTGTCGATCCCCGACAGGGGAAGCCATCGCAGCTCGACCCCGAAAAACCGCACGAGCAGCAGCGCGAACCAGAAGACCGGCATGGAAACGAAGAACAGCGATATGAACATCGCGCCGTTGTCCTTCCAGGTGTTGTGGTGCGTCGCCGCGTAGACGCCCAAGGGGATGCCCAGAACCACGGAAACGCCCAGGCTGACGCTGACGAGCAGCAGCGTGTAGGGCATGCGCGTGATCATCTCGTCGAATACTGGGCGTTTCGTCATGAACGACGTGCCGAAGTCGCCCTGGACGATCTGCCCAAGGAAATGCACGAAACGCACGAGAATAGGGTCGTCAAGCCCCAGCGTATCGCGGAGCGCCGCGATCCTTTCGGGCGTCGCCTGCGTGCCAAGCATCATCTTGGCGGGGTCGCCTGGGGTTATCGCAAGCAGCAGCAATACGATAAACGAGATGCCAAGCACGACCGGTATCAGCATGAACAGCCGCTTTGCAATAAATTTGCCCATAATATCCCTGCCTCCGCCGGGTTGAGGCCCTACTGGAAAATATATTGCATGATAAAGTCGTACACCCGCGCGTCGGCGTCCTTCATGAGCTTCTTGCAGTGCTCAGCCCAGGGCGCCGCGTCCTCGTCCGGGCGCGCGCTGATGTACGCGTCGTAGTCCAGTATGTATCTGCTGTCGGTATCGGCCATTTCACGCCCCTCCCCTAATAGACCGCGTTGTCGCGCAGCCATTCAAGCACGGCCTGCAGCTTGCCTATGTCCACGCTCGCGGCATCCATGACGCCCCTGTTGAAGGTGAAGTAGAAGTGGCCGCTCCCCATGCAGGCGTCGCACATGCGCTTGGCCGCGTCTATGCACTCCTCCTTGCTTCGCGCGAGCGTTATGGTGGGGTCGAAGAAGCCGCCGAACGCGTGCTCCCTGCCGACGGTCGCGGCGTAGCGCTCCTGATCCCCGTCCTCCGCCCAGACGACGACGGATCGCGGGAGCCTTTCGAGGTAGGGGAGGAAGCGCGTCCAGTCGTTCTCGGCGAATATGGTGGTGCCAACGCCGCTCCTGTCGATCTCGGCGACAAGCTCCTCGAAGCTGGGCCACCAAAGCTCCTCGAACTGCTTCTGCCTCATGTAGGGCGCCAGGTGCAGCGGTATGAACGCCTGTATGCCGGCGCCGGGGCCATCCTCGGGGACGGCCAGCTTTATCATGAACGGCAGGATGGCCCTGGCGGCGGCATCCACCTTTTCGGGCATGCGGCGGCAGTCCATGAGCACGGCCTTGAAGCCCCGCAGCTGGTCGGCCACGAAGTCGAAGGGGGCCTCCGTCTGCGGCCCGGCGATTATGCCGGGCGTGTAGCCGTATTTCTTGCTCAGGCGCCCTATGATGCCGAAGTGGGCGGCCTTCTGCTCGCAGTATGTCTGGAACGCCTTGGCGAAGGCTATCCCCCGGCTGATCGGGTCCGTGTCGAGCGCCGTGCAGACACGCGGCAGGAATTTTTCCACTATCGTGTCGTAGGGCCTGGCTATGAACTCGTCGTAGTCCTCGACGAGCATGGTCTCGATCTCGGGATGCTGTACGGCCCCGTTCGACGCCAGTATCCAGTTTTTTGCCCCCAGCAGCTGGTAGACGGGCGGGTATCTCAGGTTTCCGGAAGGGAACGAGTCCGAATAAAAGAGCTCGCACACCCTTTCATGCGCCTTTTCCGCCAGCCCGAGATCGTAATGGGCCTCCATCAGGCTTATGCCGGCGAAGCCGCAGGCCGCCTCCAGGGAAAAGGACGCGTACACGGGGACTCTCCTGGGGCGCCTGCCCGCGAACAGATCGGACCTGATGGCGCTTCTTTCCTCATACAGCTCGGCGATTTTGCCCAAGCGGCTCACCCCCTAAGTCTGTGCGCGCCGCGGCTTTTCACGCCCCAGGCGCCTGTAGTATTTCTCCGGGATGTCTTTTTTGTCCTTGTAGAATATGAACTGGCACGATGTCCCATCGCCCGGCGGGTTGTTGACGAACAGGAAATCGCCCGTCTCGTCGATGGCGTTCATGTTGAACAGCGGGCAGTGCACGCAGTACAGCGGATAGTCCGGCGTGTTGAAGGTCAGATCCGAGGGCTCGGCTATGCGCGCCAGCCCCACCTCCGGGCTGTAGCCCCCCATCTTGATGAGGCGTCCGCCGGAGCCGCAGGGCGTGTTGGTTATGACGAGCTTCTCGTCGTCCTCCGCCAGGGCCATATGCTGATGCACGTGCCCCTGGAGCTCCGCCGCCATCTTCTCCACCATGAACTGAAAATCGGTGCGCTCGGGCGGCAGGAAGACGAGTTTCGCCTCCTTCGCGTGCGCGTCGCGCTCGGCCGCCTCGACGCCCTCTATCCCATGGCGCTCGTATATCCATGTGAGCAGACCCGCAATCCATACCATGTAGCCGTCGTGGAGATGCACGAACTGGTCATACATCAGCTGCGTCTGCTCCTTGGCCTTCTGCGAATCGCCGGCGTCTATAGCATCGAACGCCTTGTCGATGGTGCGCTTTGCCATTTCGGCAAGCTGGTTGTCGGTCCATATGCGGCCCACGGCTTAGCCTCCTGATGTTACTACTCACCCGCCACGCCATTTTTGCCCATCTCGGAACCTGGGTTCGGTTATTGGCTTCCTCACGTACCAGGCAGTACGCTCCGGGAGCCAAAACCGCCCCCAGAACCCGATCTGGACAAACACTACCGCGGCGGGTGAGTAGTTTCGATTTAAGTAGGTGCGTAGCAACGCCATTTTTGCCCATCTCGGAACTCAGACAGCTTTTCGCCTACTCCGGAATGATCGGGACCTCCAGGTAGGAATTGCCGAGATGGAGCGTGTGCGTCACCGTCCGCATGAAGGGCCACCAGTAGATGCCGTTTCTGGCCATCTTGCCGCGCATGTCGGACTGGTTCCTGACGATCAGCTCCATTTTGTGGCCCTTCTGAAAAACGCAGGATGTCGGCATGATGGCGATCTCGTAGCGGTTTACCTCGCCCGGAACGATGGGGATCGGCTCCTGGCGCTTGTGGCAGGGATAGTAGTCCAGCGACTTATCCTCGTCTATCGTGTTGAACTTCGCCTTCAGGTAGCCGGCCGCCACGAGGAAGCGCGAGCCGTCCGGATGGAGGTCGATCACGTCGATCAGCCAGTTCGTGTCGTCCGTGTCGATCTCGGCGTCGAAGCGGAGCGCCATATGCCCCGTGATCTCCATGTCCTTCTCCAGCGCCGGCGTGGCGTACCGCAGGCAGTAGACCGTCGCGTCCATGTACGGCGCCTGCTGCGTCCAGGACTCCGTCGCGGGCGCCGGGGCGCCGTCGGGGCTCAGGCCGCCGCCCGGCTGCAGATAGAACTTCGTGTACTGCGTCCTCGCAAGCGGCCATTCGTTCTCGAACTTCCACTTGTTCACGCCCATCGTGAAGATCTTGACGCGCGGCTCGTCCATTATGCCGTTGTCTATGCCCTTCGTCCAGTACTCGTTCCAGCGCACGTCCTCGTCGCAGAACCAGTAAAAGGGCCGGGCCGCGTTCATGGGGGGGAAGATCATGAGCTTCTTGTGCTCGTCGGGCACCTGGGTGGACTTCCTGAAGCACTCGAAGGTCGCCCAGCAGTAGATGTCGTTGTTCCAGCAGGCGCCGATATACATGGGGAGCTTTATGTCCCCGAGCCCGCTGTTGACTGGGGTCGGGTGGTTGAGATAGATCAGCTCGTCCACCAGCTGATGGGAGACGGTCGGGTACTTGACCTGCGGGTAGAACTTGGGGTTCCACTTTACGTCGGGGTCGTCGAGGATCTCCTGCACGAGTTTCTGGCCCTCCTCCTTGCTGTAGGCGGTCAGGTACTTGGGCAGCAGCCTGTACTCGGGGTGCAGGTTGGAGTTGACCTGCAGCTGGTCATAGGAATGCAGGCCCTGGTGGACATTGTAGAACATCGAGTCCTTGATGCCGGAGAAGTTGTCGTAGAGGTGGGACGGCCCCTCGGACGGGCGTATGGCGACCATGTTCGGGTGCGGGTCCGCGCCCCCCACGAGCGTCGCCCTGCCGTAGGACGAGGGCCCCATCATTACGGCCTTGCCGTTGGACCACGGCTGCTTGGTGGCCCAGTCGATGATGTCCTGCATGTCCTTGGGGTTGTGCTGGGTCGAGTCCCCGAGGTCCACGCCCTCGGAGTTGCCCAGGCCCCTCGGCTCCGCGATGATGTGGACGAAGCCCCTCGGGACCGTGTAGGTGAAGTCGCCGCCCTCCAGGCTGCCGTTCCAGAACGGGCTGACGAAATAGTCCTGCGGATAGTCTATATACCATGCAAGGCAGTCCTGCCCGTCCTTGCCCCATTCGCCGATGCAGAGGATGACGGGGAACTTCTCGCCCTCCGCGTTGTCGGGCCGGTACACGTCGATGGCCAGGCGCACGCCGTCGCGCATGGGGATCATGACGTCCTTGTCCACCGTCCACTTGTATGTCGGCTGCGTCTCCTCCCCCTTTATGAGCTGCGGGTGCCCGTCGTAATATACGCCCGTAAGCTTTTTGCCGGCTTCATACGGGATCTTGGTCGGCGACGGCCTCCAGCCAGGCAAGAGGGCCCACACGTCGTCCGAGCTGTATACGCTGACGCGCGGGTTTTGGTTCTGAATGCTGCTCATGTGCTAGGTCTCCTTTCATTTTGCCAACAATGCGCGGGCTCCAACAATATGCGGGATCCTGATGTGTGGCTATAACACCTTGCAATCGCAAGCCATTATCCAGAAAAAGCGAAGGGACCGCGGATCCGGGGCCTTATCGCAGGACGCTAGGGCCGCGGCTCCTTGTAGGCCGTGTCCCCGGAGTATTCGGGGTTCGTCACTACCGAGAAGTGGAAGATCGGCTGATCGACCCTGAGCAGGCGGAGCGGGTTGTGCCTCATGCCCCCTGGGACAAAGATCAGCGAGGTCCTGTCGATCAGGTGGACGTTTCCGTCGAGCGCCAGCTCAATCGTCGCGTGAAGGTCGTAGGGGCTCTCGGGGTCACAGCCGAAAAAGCCGATTATCTCGTCATAGTCGTGGGTGTGCTCCTCGAAAAGCGGGTCGCGCGGCTGGGCCTTCTTGTACCATGCCGTGTTCATCTGGAACGCGCCCGGCACCTCGTTGCCGTCAATCCACAGTATCCGTTTCGCGAAGGCCGCGTACAGCCCCTTGAAATCCTCGCTTATGATGCCCGGTTCGTGCAGCTCCTGCACTATATACCTCGATGTGTCCATATCCCTGCTATTCAACCCCCAAATCGCCCTTAAGGAGCGCGACCGTCTCCTTTGCCGTGACCGTATTCCTGAACACGCGGTTGAAGCCCATCTCGATATAGCGGCGCTCGACCTCGGCCCAATTGTTCTCGAGCTCCACCGAAGGCGCGACCGAGCCGCCTGCGTAGAGTATGATGTCGTCCAGGCCGGCCTCGACGCATCTGTCGCGCAGGCCCTCGCAGTCGATAAGCCCCATGCCGTAAGACGAGGACACGAGGATCGCGTCCGCGTTCGACTCGATGGCGGCGTTGATGAATTCCTGCTGCGGCACGACGGCGCCGAGGAAGGACACCTTGAAACCGGCGTCCTCAAAGCTGTGCTTCAGCACCCAGCCGCCGATGATGTGCGCGTCCTCGCCTATGGTGCCGATTACCACGCTCATGTTGGGTTTTCCCTTGCTCATCGCATAAGCCCTCCCTATGTTACTACTCACCCGCCACGCCATTTTTGCCCATCTCGGAACCTGGCTGCGATTATTGGCTTCCTCACGTACCAAGCAGTACGCTCCGGGAGCCAAAATCGCCTCCAGAACCCGATCTGAACAAAGACTGCCGCGGCGGGTGAGTAGTTTCGATTTAAGTAGGTGAGTAGTAACCTCCCTATTTCTGAACCATCGGCAGGCGCGAGGCGTATTGCAGATCCGCGACGACCATGTCGAAGTCAAGCGGCCGGCCCTCCTTCGCGGCGCGGCTCTCGAGCTTCCCAAGATGGTATTCCTCGACCTCCTTGGGGAGCGGCATGTCGCCGATCCTGTAATAGCGCATGGCCTGGCTGGCGTCACGCATGAGAAGCACGTTGCCCCTGTTGTGCTTCCACGGGGAGATCATCGTCTGGACCCAGCCGGCGTCCACGCCCAGGCACAGGCCGAGGGCAATGTCGCCGTCGCCCGCGTCGAGGCATTTTTCCAGCATGGCCCGCACCTCGATCTCGAGTATGCGCTCCTCCTCCTCGACTTCCCTGCCTATGGGCAGCCTCTGCGCCCCGACGAGCGTCTCGACCTCCCTCGCTATGCGGACCGACGCGCCCATGCCCTCCTTCGAGGGCGTGGCAAACGCCTCGTCCTGGCATTTGAGCAGCATGGACGTGCTGCCCCCCATGCAGCCGATGGTCAGCGCGTGGCTCATCATCGCGCTGCATTCCTCCAGCCTCGGGGGGAAGGCCCCCTGGAACATATGGCTGTTCTGGGTAAAGAGGATGCCCTCGTAGCCGAAGCGCCCGCAGTATTCCTCGCAGAGCCTCTTTGTGACGCGCATCATGGCGACGTCCTGGATCAGGTTCATGTTCAGGCCGAACTCGAGGAAGAACTGCCTGATGCCCTGCTCCGCGCCGAGCAGCGACTGGGCGACCATCACGAAGGACTTGAAGCCGCAGCTGTCGTAGCCCGTCAGGTTGCACGAGATATGCGGGCTCTGCGGCACGCCGCGCTCGTGGTAGATGGCGGCAAGCCGCGATTCGTACTGGTTTATGCGGATCTCCTCGTCGAGCGATATATGCTTGCAGTGGGACATGACCTCCTGGACGGATCGGCAGTTGCACGCGTTCCAGCCTGCGGCCAGCGCTATCTCGGAGGCGAGCCGCCCGTCCTCGTCCGTGGAGTTCAGCGACATGGGGGACCTGATCGCCCGTTTGAGCCTCCGCGCCTCGTCTACCCCGTGGTTCACTATCGGCCAGCCGTTCAGCATCGTCGAGCCTTCCTTCCTGCTGCGCTCGATGCCGTCCGCGGCCCTCCTGTAGTTGTTCTTGCGCGTATACGAGTCGGAAAAGACGTTCCACATGCCGTCCGGGATCAGGGGGTATTCGTCCTCGACAAAGCCCATGCCCTTCAGCATGAATTCCGTGAGCGCCTGCCCGAACTGCGGGTGGAACAGATGCCTGCCCGTCTCGTGGTACTCGCGCTGCTTGATGGCGTAGTTGCGGCCCGCGCCTACCGAAAGCTCATAGGCCGCCGCTATGTTTTCGTCCATGTTCTCGATAGCGCGGCCCGTCTCCCACTGCGGCAGCACCTCCTCCCTGCGGATCCTGTAGAATTCCTCGTCCGTCAGCCGTCTGTTCCTGATCGCGTATTTGGCCATGCCAAGCTCCTTTCCCATGCGGCGGGCCGTGAGCGGCCTAAAGCAGCGAGAGCAGGGCCCTTACGTCCTCTGCGTTCTCAAGCGTCTTCAGATACCTGAATATTTCGTCGGCCTTTTCCGTCACCCTCGGTATGTCCCCGATCCCTACGCAGTCGTGGAAGCGCTGCCTGTGCTCGTCCTCCGTCATCGGATAGGCCGGCGTTCCAGGCGGGACGTCGATGGAGCCTTTGAGGACGCGCCCGTCCTTCAGCGTAACGACGAGATCCGAGGAATAGTGCTCCCGCGTCGCGGCGATGCCCTCGTCGATGACCACGGACACCTTCTCTTCCATATATTTCAGCATAGCGGGGTCCCTGATCGCCTCGCGCTCGAAATGCGCCAGCTGGACGGGCGGCCGAAACAGCGCGTTCGCGACGCAGTAGCCCACGCTGAACTGGGCGTCCACCTTCGGGTTGGGGCCGAGCCTGAATTCCCCGGTAAGCTTGTACGTGAACGGTGGGACCAGGACCTCCGCCTTTTCGACGTCCTCCCCCGTAAACCCGTGCTGCCTCTGCATGTCCAGCGCCAGCTGCGTGCTCCCCTGGGTAAGGCCGCAGCTCGGGTACTTTTTGAAGTTCAGGTCCGTCACATGCCATTTGTCGCCCAGGCCGTCCACGGCCTTTGCCGTATCCGCCCTGCCCCTGCCGAAAAGGAAGAAATACCCGTAATGCCCGTCGAGCCAGTTTTCCGGCCCCGTTATGCCAAGCCGCGCGAACCGCGCGCACTCTATGCCCGTTTCCGCGGTCCAGCCCTCGATGACGCGCACGGCCAGCGCCCCGTCCGCGTGGCTCTGGAAGCTGCCGCCGCTCTTGTTGAAGGCGAGCGCCATGGCGTTCATGATCTGGGACTCGTCGAGCTTGAGCAGCCATGAGGCCGCGGCCGTCGAGCCGAAGACGGACACGACGCCCGTCGGGTCGAAGCCGGCGTACTCGTCCTCCCTGAGATTCAGGCGCAGCGCGGTCTCCGTGCCGACGGCCACGGCGGCAACGAGGTCTTCCCCGCTGCACCCGCCGATCAGCTCCGCAGCGGCCAGGGCCGCCGGAATCGTCGCCGCGCCGATGTGCGGGCCGGGCGCTATGTGGTCGCATATGTCCCAGGCCCGCGCCATCGAGCTGTTTACGAAGGCCGCCGCGTGCGCGGGGACCTTCCCCCCATGCAGCAGTATCGTGGCCTCATGCTTCCCGCCCAGCTCCTTTGCCAGATTCGCCAGGGCCTCGATGCCGTCCGATTTCCATCCGGCAATCGCCGCGCCGCAGATCGCCACGCACTGCCTTTTTGCCCCTTCGACTACGTCTTTGGGTATGTCCTCGTACCTGATCCCATGGATGAAATCAGCCAGCTGGTCTTCTTTTCTCATGGCGTCTCCTTCAGTCGTTTCGATTTGGTTTGCCTTATTGGCGGCGTGTGAGTAGTTTCGATTTATGGTTGCTGCTTATGGTTGCTGCTCACCCGCACAGTTCCTTAGATCGGCTTCAGGTATTTCTTCGCGATTCTCAGCGCCGAATCGGGATGCTCCTGCGAAAGGAGCCCGATTGCGTACATTATGTACTCGCTGTCCACCCACGCCTTCGGTGACATCGGCCGCAGGCTCCAGGGGGCGCTCTCGCTGAACACCGCCGCGTCGAGCACGGCGCCCGGCGCCCTGCCGTATTTGAATATCCCCCCGGTCCCGATTATGTTTTTCACGCCGAGCAGGTTCTTCCCGCGCTGGATCGACACCTCGCCTATCGCCGTGAACTCATTCCTCAGGCTCCCCGCATGCCTCTCCGTCGCGATGCCCGCCGCGGCCTTCGCCAGCGCGATGTCGAGAAGCGCCTCCTGCTCGTTCTGCGGGACGTGTTCCACGTCCGCGCTGACCATCCGCGTGTATTCGTCCAGGCCCGCGTCCCCGGAGCGCTCGAAGATCGCGCGGGCGTTGTACCTGATCCCCATGTCGCCCTCGACGGTCCTCATGACCCTCGACTCGGGCAGGCCCCTGACCAGGGTCTGGGGCGTGACCGCCTTGACGTCCTCGACGGAGTGGATGTTCGTGGTCGCCCCGCCGACCTCGACGAGCATAAGGCTGCCTATGCCCGCCTCGTTCCTCGTGCCGTCCGCGAGAAGCCTGGCCGCCTGCAGCGAGGCCGCCGGCGTAGGGATGACGTCCCTCTGGACGAACTCCCTGGCCCTGTCCAGGCCCTTCGCCTTGACGATATGGGCGATGAAGATATCGCGGATCAGCTCCTGCGCCGGCTCGACCTCGACGCGGTCCACCTCGGGAAGCACGTTCTTCGCCGTATAGACAAGCTTGCCCTTCGACTCCAGCATCTCCTTCGCTTCGCCCGTCGCCGCCCGGTTCCCGCAGACGAGGATCGGGCACGCGACGCCCGATTCGGAAAGGGCCTTCGCGTTGTGCAGCATGACCTGCCTGTTGCCGCCGTCGGTGCCGCCGCAGAGCAGCACGATGTCGCAGCCGCAGGCTTCGATCTCGCCTGCCGTCCCCTTGTCGATCTCGTAGCCATAGGCGCAGAGGACCTTCGCGCCCGCGCCTAGCGCCGCGCGCTGCGCCGCCTTCAGCGTGAGATCCGGCACGAGCCCGACCGCGGCGATCTTCAGCCCGCCCGCGGCGCTGCTGCAGGCGTATCTGCGGAAGGCCCCGTCCGCCCGGCAGCCGCAGGCCGCGCCCAGATCTTCAAGGGCCCTGTCCATGCCTATCGTTATGTCCGTCCCGATGGTGGTCGGCGACTGCGCCCTTCCGATCAGGGTCTCGCTCTCCAGGTCCATCGCGACGGCCTTCGTGTAGGTGCTGCCGAAATCAATCATAAAGCAAACGCGCATCTAGACACCCTCCCGAGCATCGTGGGGCTGCGCCGGCGAGGCACGGCGGCGGAAAACGGGCTGCGCACAGCGACTCAGGCGAACCGCTCGGCGAAATGGCATCGCGCGAGGCGCCTCGGCAGGATCTCCCGAAGCTCGGGGCCCTCCTCCAGGCACCTATCCTGAACATAGTCGCAGCGCGGGGCGAAGCGGCATCCCTCGCCTGGGTTCACAGGGGAGCTGATCTCGCCCTTAAGCAGTATGCGCTTCTTGTCGTAGTTCACTATCGGGACAGGGACGGCGCTGAGCAGCGCCCTCGTATACGGATGTATCTGCCTGCTGAACAGCTCCGCAGACGCGACCTCCTCCACGACCTGCCCCAGGTACATGACGATTATGTTGTCGGATATATGCTTTACCACGGACAGATCGTGCGTGATGAAGATATAGGCGATGCCCAATTCCGTCTGGATGTCGATCAAAAGGTTCAGTATCTGCGCCTGGATCGAGACGTCGAGCGCGGAGACCGGCTCGTCGCACACGATGAACTCCGGCTCGATGGACAGCGCGCGCGCGACCCCGATGCGCTGCCTGCGCCCGCCGTCAAGCTCGTGCGGGTAGGCGTTGACGAAGCGCTGCGCCAGGCCTACGATATCCATCAGCTCGACGACGCGCTTCTTTATCTCGGGGGCCGAAAGCCTGCCGTTTATCGACATCGCCTCGGAAATCGTCTGGAATACGGTCTTTCTCGGGTTCAGCGAGGCGTAGGGGTCCTGGAATATGATCTGCATCCGCTTGCGCAGCGCCTTGAGCTTCGCGCCCTTCACGTGGGTCACGTCCTCGCCGTCGAAGACAATCCTGCCGTCGGTGCTGTCCAAAAGGCGGAGCACTACGCGCCCCAGCGTGGTTTTCCCGCAGCCGGACTCCCCGACGACGCCGAGGGTCGCGGCCTTGTCGATGGAGAAGCTCACGTCGTCCACCGCGTGGAGATAGCCCTGTGGCACCGCAAAATACTTTTTCAGATTATCGACCTGCAGCAAGGCTGTTGACATCTTCGCTCCTATTGGCCGGCTTTAAGGCAGCGGACAAAATGCGTCCCCGATTCCAGGCGCAGCCCAACCGGCCCCTTCGTGCAGGCCTCGCCGCAGGCCGGGCATCGCGGCGAAAACTTGCAGCCCTCGGGAAGCGCCGTGGGATCCGGCATAAGGCCCGCGATGGGCAGCAGGCGTTTGCGCTCCCCCGTTATATCCGGCAGTGAATTGAACAGGCCCACGGTGTAGGGGTGGCTTTTCTTCTCAAAGACGGCGTCCGCCGTCCCTATCTCCACTATCTCGCCGGCATACACCACCGCTACCCGGTCGCAGGTCTCCGCAACGACGCCGAGGTCGTGCGTGATCAGGACCATCGAGGTGCCGAGCTCGTTCTTCAGCCCCTTCATCATGTTCAGGACCTGGGCCTGAATGGTCACGTCCAGGGCGGTCGTCGGCTCGTCCGCGAGAAGCAGCTCCGGCCTGCACGCCAGGGCGATGGCTATGATGACGCGCTGCTTCATGCCGCCGGAGAACTGGTGCGGATAGTCGTTGAAGCGCGTGGACGGTATGCCGACCATCTCCAGCATTTCGGCGGCCTTCCCTGCGGCCTGCGCGTTGTTCAGATCCAGATGCAGCTTGATCATCTCGCTTATCTGGTCCCCGACCCTGTCGATGGGGTTGAGCGCGGTCATGGGATCCTGAAAGATCATGGATATCCTGCCGCCGCGTATGCCGCGCATGCCGCCCTCCGGCATTTTCAGAAGATCCTCGCCCTGCAGATATATCTCGCCCGACACGATGCGCGCCGGAGGCATGGGCAGAAGCCTGAGTATGCTCAGGGCTATCGTCGTCTTGCCCGCGCCGGTCTCGCCGACCAGGCCGATGGTCTCGCCCTTTTTCACGTCCAGGGAGACGTCGTTGACCGCGTGGCAGACGCCCGTTTCCCTGGATATGTATTTGACGGTCAGGTTCCTGACCGAAAGGATGTTTTCACTCATTGCAAAAGCCGCCCCAGCTATATCTTCAGCCTCGGGTCAAGGCAGTCCCTCAGCCCGTCCCCAAAGAGGTTCAGCGCTATGACCGTCAGGGAAATCGCGATGCCTGGCATTGTGACGAGATACGAATGGTCTATGATGTAGACCATCGCCGAGGTTATGATGGCGCCCCACTCGGGACTCGGCGGCTGCACGCCCATGCCGAGGAAACTGAGGCCCGCCGCGAGCAGGATGGACAGCGCGACGTTCACGGTGACCTGGACGATCAGCGGCGACATGATATTCGGCAGCAGATGCCCGAACATTATGCGGAGCCGGCCCGCGTTGATGGACCGCGCCGCCTCGACGTACTCCTCATTTTTGAGCTGGATGATGGGCGCGCGCGTCAGCCTTGCGAAGATGGGTATGGATGATATCCCTATCGCAAAGATGGCGCTGCTGACGCCGGTGCCTAGGGCGGCGGCTATCGTGATCGCGAGGAGTATGGCCGGTATCGACATCAGCACGTCCATGAACCTCATGGCGATGTTGTCGGCCGCCCCCCCGCTGAAACCCGCGAACAGCCCGATGACGATGCCGACCGCCGCCGCGAAAAGCGTGGAGGCAAAGCCGATGAACAAAGACACCCTGCCGCCGTACAATATGCGCGCGAAGACGTCCCGCCCCAGGTTGTCCGTGCCGCAGGGATGCCTAAGGGACGGCGTAAGGAACTTCTCGAGCAGGTTCTGCGCGTTGTACCCCTCGGGCGCTATCACGGGCGCGAGCAGGCAGAGGACGACGATGGTCATAAGGATGCAGAAGCCGATCATGGCGGATCTGTTTCTCACGAGCCTGTCCACGATCTGGCGGAACATGCTCCTCTGCCTTACGACGACATTCTCGTACGGCCCCTGGGCGCGCGCTGCGGCATTGGCGCTAGGCATGGGCGCCCCCCCCTTTGGGGAAGTGTCCCGTCTTTTTTGCCCTGGCCGCGAAAAACCGTCCCCTGCCGAAAAACGACTGGCCCTCGAAATCCGCCTTTATGCGCGGATCGACGGCGGCGTACAGCAGATCGAGGACAAGGTATATGATGCTGTAGCTTATGGCGAGTATCAGCACCGAGGCGCGGACGACCGGGTAGTTGCGCATGGCAATGGCCTCGACCATCAGCCGCCCGAGGCCGTTGATCGAGAACACCTGCTCGAGGATCATGGCCGTGCCGAGCGCGCCGCCGAACAGGGTGCCGACGGTGGTGATGATCGGGATGAGCGCGTTCCTTACGATGTGGTGCCATGTGATCACACTCTCGGTCTGCCCCTTGGCCCTCGCCGTGCGCACATAGTCCTGCCTTATGCATTCCAGGACGCTCGTCCGCGTAAACCTGAGCAGTATAGCCGCGTTCTGCACGCCTAGGGCGACGCAGGGCAGCACCCAGTACCTTGGGCCGTCAAAGCCCGAGACGGGAAACCATTTCAGATTGAGGCCGAACCAGATGAGAAGCAGCAGGCCAAGCCAGAACTGCGGCATGGATATGCCGACCATGCCCACGACGGAAAAAGAGGTGTCGAGCCATGTGTTCTGGTGTTTTGCGGTAAAGACGCCGAGCAGTATGCCGATGACGCACGCGATGACGGTGGTCAGGCAGGCCAGCAGAAAGGTGTTCGGGAAGCGCAGCATGATATCGCCGGTCACGGACTGCCCGTTCACAAAGGAGCTGCCCCAGTCACCATGCAGGACTATCCCGCCGATGAAGTTGAAATACTGCACGAAAAAGGGATCGTTCAGGCCACGGGATTCCCGCCAGGCCTCGCGCACGTCCTCCGTCACCTGGCCCGAGAGTATCACGTCCACGGGATCCCCAGGCGTCAGGAACAGGATGACAAAGATCAGGAAGGATACGCCAAGCAGCACAGGAATCATGAAAATCAGGCGTTTGACGACGTATCTGGCCATTGGATTCCCTATCCCCATCACTATTTATGGCGCGCCCGCGAAAACCGCGGACGCGCCTGCGGCAGGAACCACAAGAATCAGAGGGCTTTTCGGAAAACGCGCCCGGCTTCTACCTGAAGTACGACTCCTCGAAGTAGACGAGGAAGCCGTTGAAGCGCAGGCCCGTCAGATCCTTGTCGATGCCGACATAGGTCTGGGACGCGGCCAAGGGGAGCCAGTAAAGGCCCTTGTCGAAGAAGAACTCCTGCAGATCGAGGTACAGCTGCGTGCGCTTGGCGAGATCCCCCGTCGAGCGGATGCTGTCGCAGATCTCCCTGTAGGTGTCCCCCGATCCGTCGGATGAGAGCTCGGGGTGCGAGGCCCCGAACAGCATCGGGTTGTCTATCGTCGCTATCGAGTCGGCGCAGTCCTCGACGACCTGCATGTACAGATCATACGCGGTCGTGTCGCCGCTGAATATCTTCGCGCTGACCGAGGCGTAGTCCGTGAGCTCGGGCTCGAGCGTGATCCCTATCTCGCCGAGCTGGGCCGAAAGCTGCTCCACCACGAGCTGGAAGTTGATGGTCGATTCCGCCAGGACGCGCAGCGTCAGGCCGTCTCCATAGCCCGCCTCCTCCATCAGCGCCTTCGCCCTCTCGACATCCCGCGCCGGGAAGGGGGAGTTCGTGTCGTAGTCCTCGTTGTACCCTATGCTTTCGACGGTCAGGATGCTGTTGGCGGGGAACGCGAGCCCGTCATACGCGCCGCGAACGATGTCGTCGCGGTTCGCCGCGAGGTATATCGCCTGGCGGACACGGAAGTCCGCGAGCGCCTCGTTGCCGGCGTTCATACCCATGTAGATCATCATGTTCTGGCCCGTCATCACGAGCTTTAGGTCATCGCTCTGATAGGCCGTCGCCACCTGGTCGGCGCTGATGTTCCAGAGAAGGTCGATTTCCCCGTTCTGGAGCGCCATGAACGCGGAGGTGCGGTCGCTGATTATCCTCATGGTCTGGGTCTTGATCGGCGGGGCGCCCCTGTAGTAGTCCTCAAAGGCGGTGACCGTGATGTGATCGCCGGGGACCCATTCCGTAACCCTGTACGCGGCGGGGCCGACGGGCTTCTGGTAGAAGCTCTCGTCGCCGGGCGTGTAGGACTTGCCGCTGATGAGCGTCATCATCTCCAGGCTGACCTCCCAGACGCCGTTGGGGAAGGTGAACTTAAGGTAGCATGTGTATTCGTCTATGGCCTTGGACGCGTCCAGGTCGATGAAGTCGAGCTGCCAGCCGAGGCCGGCGTCGTTGCGGAACGCGAATATGGACGTCAGGAGGTCGGAGGACTCGAAGGTCTCACCGTCGTGCATCTTGATGCCGGGGGTGATGTGGAAGGTCACGCCCTGCCCGTCCGCATCGACCTCGTAGGAATCGCATACGGGCGAGTAATACTTTCCGGCCTCAAAATCCCAGCGGATGAAATACTCGACGCAGGAGGTCGCGAAGGGATACTGGGTGAAGTCAAGAAGATTGTCGAGGGATATCCTTCCCGGATCCACGACAGCCGCAAAGACGAGGCTGTCCTTCGAGCTTGTCGCGCCGGCTTTTCTCTCCGAATCGACCTGCGCGCTGTAGTCCAGGGCTTCCTGAGCGATCTGCGCGGCCAGGTCGGAACCGCCGCCCGCCGGCTGGCCCGAGGCATCGGGCGAATCCGAGCTCGTGCCCGAACCGCCCCCGCACGCCGACAAGGCGAGCAAAACCATCGAGAACGCCAGGATCAGCACGGCCACTTGTTTCATTCTTGCACTCATTTCCGTTCTCCCTCCTCCAAACTGTCGGTCACAAACAGGCCACACGATTAAAATCAACAGGCGGACTGCCCGCCATGCCCCAACTAGCCCTCTGCCGGCCGAGAAAAAAATAGAGCCATGTAACATTTTTAGCTAAATGTTACATGGCTCCGGGGAACCCTGGCATATAAGCGGCAACCGCGGCCCTGCTAACGCAAAGTCGATGCGGCTCCACTTTTATGGCTCGAAAACATGTTGGAATTTCAACAGAATATTTCCATGTAACATTTAGCTAAAAATGTTACATGGAACGCCGCCGCCAAGGACAGCGTGGCCGGCGGGGCGCCGTCATGATTCATTATTATAACAAAATCGTAACGGCTTGTAAAGGCTTGTCAATGCTAACAGCAGGAAAAAATTTTTCAGATTATTTCAAAAAAGGTGTTGACACTCCAATTTGAATGTGGTATCGTCGTAAATTATAGCTCGGCCTTGTGGCTGGGACGCTCCCGCAGAGCGGGGCGCTTCGGCTTCGGGGGCGGGAAGGCGCGATAAGCAAATATACGAGCATCAGCACAAAGGCGTGTTAATTTTCGGTTAACGCGCCTTTTGTTTTTTCTAGTTTTTCTAGCGAGGAGGTGTTTTTATGGGTACGACCTATCTGATCAACTCGATGTGGGTGCTGGTTGCCGGAATACTGGTGTTCTTCATGCAGGGAGGCTTCGCCTTGCTGGAGGCGGGGCTGACGCGGTGCAAGAACACGGTCAACGTGCTGTCGAAGAACATAATGGACTTCGGCCTGGCGACTGTGGCCTACGGGCTCGTCGGATTCGGCCTGATGTACGGGGCCGACGTCTCGGGGCTGTTCGGCGGCAGCTTTTTCGTGGATCCCATAACGGGCTTCGACGCGGGCGAGCTCTCGCCCGGCGTGTTCTTCTTCTTCCAGCTCGTCTTCGCGGGCGCGGCGGCCACCATAGTGTCGGGCGCCATGGCCGAGCGCACGCGGTTCAGGACCTATCTCGTATGCAGCTTCTTCATAAGCCTCGTCATCTACCCGATACCGGGGCATTGGATCTGGGGCGGCGGCTGGCTGTCGCAGCTGGGCTTCATGGACTTCGCCGGCTCCACCGCCGTCCATTCCGTGGGCGGCTGGGCAGCCCTCGCCGGCGCCGCGGTCGTCGGGCCACGCATCGGGAAGTACGACAAAAACGGCAAGCCGCGCGTTATACCGGCGGGCAATATCTTCATGGCGACCCTGGGGGTGTTCGTGCTGTGGCTCGGCTGGTACGGCTTCAATCCGGGCAGCGAGCTTGGCTTCGACGACGTGACCATGCACACCGTCGTAACGACGACCGTGGCGGCGGCGGGCGGCATGCTGGCCGCGATGCTCGTGACCTGGAAGCGCTACGGCAAGCCCGACCTCAGCATGATACTGAACGGGCTGCTGGGCGGCCTTGTATCAATAACCTCGGGCTGCAACGTCATCAGCTTCTGGCCCGCCCTGCTGGTCGGGGCGCTCGGCGGCGTGCTCATCGTGTTCTCGGTCGAGTTCCTGGACAGAAAGCTCAAGATCGACGATCCCGTAGGCGCCATAAGCGTACACGGGAGCTGCGGGGCGCTGGGCACGCTCTGCGTCGGGCTTTTCGCCTCGGTCAACACGGAATCGTACGGCCTGTTCTACGGCGGCGGCTTCACCCAGCTTGGCATACAGGCGATAGGCGTTGTAGCGGTCTTCGTCTGGACGGGAGTGGTGTCGTTCATAATGTTCAGCGTGATGAAAAGGCTCATGGGCCTGCGCGTGTCCAGGGAGGAGGAGATCCGCGGCCTCGACATCTCGGAGCACGGCGTGGAGGCGTATCCCGACTTTGTCACGAGGGATCTCGAGCACGAGGGAGTCACATTGAATGGAGGTGTCAAGATTGAGCGATGACGTCATAAGCAAGGTCACCATCATCACGCGGCGCGAGAAGTTCGCGGAGCTGCGGGACGCGCTCTACGGCATAGGCATAACGGGAATGACGATAACGGCCGTGGAGGGCTGCGGCGTGCAGCAGGGGCATATACGCTATTACAGGGGCGTCAAGGAGGAAATAAGGCTGATGCCCAAGATAAAGGTCGAGATGATAGTCTGCGAGGTCCCGGTGCAGGCCGTCATAGACGCCGCGCTGGATACGCTCAGGACGGGCGAGATAGGCGACGGCAAGATATTCGTTTCCGAGGAGCTGCGCGTGGTCAAGATACGCACGGGCGACGAGGGCCGGGCCGCGCTCGAGAACGCGGAGGAGTAGGAGGTGAGCGCATGGGCGCGGAAATGTACAAGGTGAGCGTCGTCACCCGCCGCGAGAAGCTCCTTACCCTGATGGCGGCGCTGGAGGCCATAGGCGTGGCCGCGATGACCGTGACGCAGGTCGACGGCTGCGGCACGCAGCTAGGGCAGATGGAGCAGTACAGGGGCGTAAAGGAGGAGATACACTGCCTCCCCAAGATCATGGTCGAGGCGGTCGTGTCCACGGTCCCCGTAGACGATGTCGTGCGCACGGCGAGGGAGGCGCTGTGCACGGGGAACATAGGCGACGGGAAGATCTTCGTCTCGCGCGTCAGCAGGGTCGTGAGGGTACGCACGGGCGAGGAAAACCTGGCCGCGCTGGTAAACAAGTAGCCACCGCTCAGGGGCAGTCAGTCCGCAGGGGCGGGAAAGGGGACCGCGATCCCCTTTCCCGCCCGCACACATGCCTCTGAACGGCACATGAACGGCAACAACGGATAGTTACAGCGATTTCCTGTTGCCATATCCCGCTTAATGTAGTATAATTCTAATTGCTCCGGCGCGGCTGAACGCGGCCTGCAGCGCGGAGCGACAGTTATAGATGGTTTCGTGTGGGAACAGTCAAAAGGAGGATTTAGGGATGAAAAGAATTGCAGCTGTATTGCTGGCGATCTGCATGGTGTTCGCCTTTGCGGCCTGCGGCGGCGGGGGCGAGGAGAGCGCAAGCGGAGGCGAGACAGCCGCCGGCAGCGAGAGCTCCGGGGACAGCGGCGCCGCCAGCGGCGAGGCGCTTGTCATCAAGGCGGGCCATGTGGAGACGGAGGAGTCCCCCCTGGGGCAGTCCTTCATCAAGTTCAAGGAGTGGGTCGAGTCGGAGTCCGGCGGCAGCATCCGCGTGGATGTCTACGCCAACGGCGAGCTGGGCAGCGACCGCCAGGTCTTCGAGGCGGTCAACCTGGGCACGATCCAGATGAGCGTGGGTTCGATCTCCGTGCTCACCCAGTATGACGAGAAGTTCGCCCTTTCCATGCTGCCCTTCACGTTCGACGGGCCCGAGGCCGAGAACGCGGCCATCATGGGCAGCTTTGGGCAGAAGATCATCGACTGGATGGCCGACTACGGCTTCAAGTGCTTCGGTTTCCAGTATGACGGCGCCCGGTCCATATCCAACAGCAAGGGCCCCATCAACACGGTGGCCGACATGAAGGGCCTGAAGATCCGCGTCATGGAATCCGATCTCTACGTGCGCCTGTTCAACCTGTTCGGCGCCAACCCGACGCCGATGAGCTTCACGGAGATCTACACGGCGCTGTCCCAGGGGACGGTGGACGGGCAGGACAACCCGCCCAGCCTGACCTACGAAAGCAAGTTCACGGAGGTTCAGAAGTACTACAGCCTGACGCGCCACACCTACTCCGAGTGCCCCATAGTCGCGAACCCCGACTGGTTCAACGGGCTTACGGCGGAGCAGCAGACCATAGTGACCGAAGGCGCCGAGACCTGGCTGAGGGATTGGCAGCGGGAGACCGCCATGGGGCTTGAAAACGACTATATCGACAAGATCAGGGAAAGCGGCGTCGAGGTCAACGAGCTCACCCCGGAGGGCCTGGAGACCTTCAAGGAGGCCGTTCTCCCGATGTACGAGGAATACGAGGAGAAGCTGGGCGACGTGTACGGGGAACTGATGTCGCTCGCCAGCTGATTTTTCGGCTTGTTGAGTCCGCCGGGCATGGCGCCAGGCGGACTCATTTTTGGTTACTGCCCACACGCCACGCCATTTTTGCCCAGAACCCGATCTTGACAAAGGCTGCCGCGGCGTGTGAGCGGCAACCATTTTTTACGGTGGAGTACTGGACATGCGTAAGAAAACGAATAAATTTGTCACCGTCATGAACAACGCGGAGGAATACCTCCTGGTGGCGCTGATCTCCGTCACCGTCGTGCTTCTGTTCATGCAGGTCGTCATGCGCTACGTGTTCAACAACTCACTGGCGTGGACGGAGGAGCTGTCGCGCTATCTGTTCATATGGGAGTCCTGGCTTGGGATCAGCATAGGCGCGAAGCACGCGAAGCACATAAAGATCGTCATACTGACGGATCGCGCGAAGGGGCTGCTGCGCCCGATCATACTGACCGTCGCGGACCTGTTCACGCTTTTCGTGCTGGTCGCGCTCGTGTACTACGGCTTTATCCTGACGCAGAAGATAATGGACATGCACACCTCGTCATCGGTGCTGCATATCCCCATGTGGATGATCTACGCCTCGCTTCCCGCCGGCTGCGCCTTCATGACGCTGCGGATCGTGACGGACCTGGTGAACCGCCTGCGCGGGCGCGGCGAAAGGCAGGAAGGGGGCGAGACTTCCTGATGGCGATACTGTTTCTGTTCGTCGTGTTCTTCATAGCGATATCGATCAGCGTGCCGATCGGCCTGGCCATAGGCGGGGCCACCCTGCTGACCTTCATGGTCTACAGCGAGATGCCGATCATGGTGGTGGCGCAGTACTCCGTGACGGGGCTGGACTCGTTTCCCATGATGGCCATACCCTTCTTCATCCTGGCCGGGGCCATAATGAGCGCCGGCGGCATCGCCAGGCGGCTTATCGACACGGCCATATGCTTTATCGGCTTCATAACGGGCGGCCTGGGCGCGGTCGTGACGGTCTCGTCCATGTTTTTCGCCGCCATTTCGGGCTCGGCCATGGCCACGGTCTCGGCCATAGGCGGCTTCATGATCCCCGAGATGACGAAGAAGGGCTACGAAAAGGGCTACAGCGCGGCGCTCACCGCCTGCGCGGGCACCATAGGCGTAATCATCCCGCCCAGCATACCCCTGGTCATCTACGGCGTCTGCACGCAGACATCCATAGGGGATCTCTTTCTGGCGGGGATAGTGCCCGGCGTGCTCATCGGCATGGGCATCATGATCGCCAACTACTTCGTCTGCAAGGGGCGCGGCTACGCAAGAAGCGAGCCCCAGCCGCTCAGGAAGTCGCTGAAGGCGCTCTGGGAGGCCAAGTGGGCCATACTGTCGCCCGTCATAATCCTCGGCGGGATATACGCGGGCGTGTTCACGCCGACGGAGGCCTCCGTGGTGGCGGTCGTCTATTCCGCGCTGGTGAGCGTCTGCGTCTACCGCGAGATGGATCTGAAAGGGCTCTACCGGACCATAGTCAACACTTCGGTCATCAACGGGATCACGTCGTTCCTGCTGGGGCTTTCCTCCGCCTTTGCGGCCTATCTGAGCCTGGAGAACGTCCCCGGCATGCTTCTCGACGCCCTTCTCGGCATAACGGACAACAGGATACTGCTTCTGTTGATGATCAACGTCGTGCTCCTGCTCATAGGCTGCGTCGTGGACAACATACCGTCCACGATCATACTGTCGCCCATACTGCTGCCGGTCGCGGTGAGTTTCGGCATAACGCCGGTGCAGTTCGGCCTGATACTGACCGTAAACCTGACGATAGGGCTGGTGACGCCGCCATACGGCTGCAATCTCTTTGTGGCCGCCGCCGTGGGGAACGTGCGGATGGAGGACATACTGCGGAACCTGTGGCCCTTCCTGCTCGCGCTGATAGCCGTGCTCATGGTCATAACCTATGCGCCGGGCGTGACAACCTTCATCCTGGGCTGACCGGGACGGGGCGTATGCTTATCTCGCCTGAGCTGAGCGTTTCCAGCGTCCCGTCCGCGTAGCGCACCACGAGGCCGCCGCCCCCGTCTATGCCGAGGGCGGCGGCCTCTTTCTTTTCGCCGCCCCTTCCCAGGACATAGACGTCCCTGCCCGTGACGCAGGAGCGCCTTCTGTACTCGTCGAGCGCGGCGGCGCGGCCGGCCTCGCCCCCGCCCAGGCCCTCGCGGCCGCCGAAGCCCTCGCCCCCGCCCTCGCCGCACAGCGCCGCCACCCTGTTTATGAGCCCGGCGGCGAACGGGCAGAGCCTTTCCTGCGGCAGGCTCAGGGAGCCGGCCGTGCCGCGGATGTCTTCGGGGAAGCTGTCCGCGTCGATGTTGATGTTGACGCCTATGCCTAGGATCACATGCCCGTCGCGCCCGCCCCCGGCACTCCCGCCGGCGCCCGCCACGGCCTCGGCCAGTATGCCGCATACCTTGCGCCCGCCCGCGAGCACGTCGTTCACCCACTTTATGGAGCAGTCGCCCCCCGTGTGCGCCTCTATCGCCTGGCAGGCGGCCACGGCCGCGAAAACGGTCACGAGCTGCGCCGCCCCGGCATCGGCGGGGGCCTTGAGTATGAAGCTGGCGTAGACGCCGCCGCGGGGCGAGAAGAAGGCCCTCCCGAACCTGCCCCTGCCCGCGCTCTGTTCCTCGGCGAGGACCACGGTCCCGGCGGGCGCGCCCGAAAGCAGCATCTCCCTGGCGGTTTTGTTCGTCGATTCAAGGGTCTGGCGGACGCATATCCTCCCGGGATCGATCCCGGCGGCAAGATGGGGCGCGATCCCCCGCGCCGAAATGCCGCAGGGCGGCGGTTCCTTTGCGCTGCGCCGCAAGGAAGCCAGTTCCATTTTCGGGCTCCTTAATCTTCGGTTCCCTTCGGGAAATTGACTCTGTACGAGAGCCACACGTTCACGGCGGCGAAGTTGAAGCGGTGTATCAGCATGTTTTTCAGCAGATCCCCTATGTCGCCGTTCTTTTCCACGCGCTCCTTAAGGCTCATGTACAGATCCTCCCACTCCTTTCTGTTGTCTTCCTGCGTCTTGTCAGGCGCAGGATGGCTGGACTCCACGTTCTTCATGAAGACCTCGCGCCTCATCCTTTCGAATTCTTCGCCGTAAATGAAGCGGAAGGAGGCTGCCGTGCCGGGCTCGCAGCCCTGATCAAGCATACTGTCCGTCAGGGACGCGGCGCTGCCGCCGGACAGGATATGCTGCTTCGCGTTGTGGAGCATTACTGCGAAATTCCTGACAAGCGCGTTTGCCAGTATGTCGCCGTCTTCCCCCGCCTTTTCGCGGATCATCGTATCGTAGCTGTAGAACCCCTCCACCAGATTGCCCAGTTTGCCCTTAAGCTGTCTTGCCGAAGTGAAAGACGCAGAAGAAGCATCGATCCTGTCATCCAATTTCAGCAGCATCCCATTGTAGAATTCGTCTCCCTCTCCAAAATCGCCGTTCGCCTGCCGCGTATTGACATCGTTCAGCCATTTTTCCCAAGTGCCAAACACGCCATCCCAAAACGACGCCGCGTCTGAGCCTGACGCGTAGATGTTGCTAAAAGCAAACTTGCTATATATCGCGTTCAGCGCTTCCTGCCGCATCTGGTATTCGTCGTCTTCGATTTCGCTGCATGCACGCGCCTCTCTGAGTTCGCGCAAAAGAGTGTCGTAGGTGTTGCGAAATGCGGCGTCCTTGCGCTCGCTGAAGTCTTCCGAATCGCCTTCATATGTGCGGCGCGCGTCATTGAGATGGAATTCCATTATTGCAGAATAGCGCTGTTCCCAGTCCTCCGCAGAATTCGGGGCCGACTGCGTATATTCAACGATATTCCCCGAGCTGTCCAGCCAGGCCCCCACCGGCGGCAACAGGATGGCGCCGCCCTTGGAAGTGGCCAGCACTTCCGCTTTGTAATCAGAGCCGCCGATTCCCGTGGCCTCGGACGGATTCAGCGGCAGGGAAGCAAGCGACACAGGCGTCCCCGAGATGTCCGACTTGATCCCTGTCAGCGCCGTGCTGAAACTCGCCGGCGTTTTTTGCTCAAAGCCGTCGATTCTCGGCGCCTCGGACGAATACGGCAGCAGGGAGGCATCGGCCTTTCCCGAGATGTCCGCCCTGATCCCCGTCAGCGTATCGCCGTCGCCAAGAGTCGCCAGCGCTTTTTGCACAAAGCCGTCAATTCTGGAGATCTTGGACGAATTTGGCTGTAGGGAGCCAAGCGCTACAGGCGTCCTTGCGTAGCCGGCAGACACGCCCGAATCCGTCTTGCCCTGCAACACCGTGCGCTGAATGCCGAAAGCCTCGCTTGAAAAATCTATCTTCATTTTTCCTGACCCCCTTCTGGCCCATACGCAGCCCTGTCAAACCAAGGCAAAGAAACAACAAAGCGCCGCATGCGCAACGCGCACGGGCAAAGCCGCCTTCGCCAGGCAACGGAATTCTTCCTCTGTATATTGGCATCGTCATTTTTGTACAAAACTTTAGAAATTTGCATATTTTCCATTCACCACCGCCAAGGCCGCATAGCGCCGGCGCGCGCGATTTCATGCATGCGGCTATCCTCCAGGCCAGGGGTGGGCGACAGGGCGAGGGGGGCCGGCCCCGGCGCTAGCCCCCGAACTGGCTGTCGTACAGCTCGGCGTAGCGGCCGCCGAGCTGCATGAGCGACTCGTGCGTGCCCTGCTCCGCTATGTCGCCGTCCATCATGAGCAGTATCAGGTCGGCGTCCCTGATCGTGGAGAGCCTGTGGGCTATTATGAACGCGGTCCTGCCCCTGAGCAGATTCCGCATCGCCTTCTGCACCAGCGCCTCCGTGCGCGTGTCCACGGAGCTGGTGGCCTCGTCGAGTATGAGTATCGGGGGATCCGCGAGGAAGGCCCTCGCGATGGTCAGAAGCTGTTTCTGGCCCTGCGAGATGTTGGTGGCGTCCTCGTTGATGACCATGCCGTAGCCGCCTGGAAGCGTGTGTATGAAGTGGTCCACCTGCGCGGCCCTGGCTGCGGCGAAGACCTCGTCGTCGGAGGCGTCAGGCCTGCCGAAGCGTATGTTCTCCATGACGGAGGCGCTGTACAGCCAGGCGTCCTGCAGCACCATGCCGAACAGCCCGCGCAGGCTGCTCCGCGAATAGCCCGATATGTCGGCGCCGTCTATGAGCACCCGCCCCGAGTCCAGCTCGTAGAAGCGCATGAGCAGCTTCACGAGCGTGGTCTTGCCGGCGCCCGTCGGGCCGACTATGGCGACGCGCATGCCCGGCGACACATGCACGCTGAAATCCTTTATCAGCGGGGCGTCCGTATAGCTGAAGCGCACGTTTTCGAACGCTATCCCGCCCCTGAAGCCATTCGTCACGGCCTCCGTTTCCGGGTCGGGGCTTTCCTCCTCCTCGGACAGGAACTCGAACACCCTTTCGGCCGCGGCGGCGGTGGACTGCAGCACGTTGACGATGTTGGCGATCATGGTTATCGGCTGGCTGAAGCTGCGGACATACTGCATGAAGGCCTGTATGCTGCCTATGCTGACGCTGCCCCTGACCGCCAGCCAGCCCCCCGTGACGCAGACGAACACATAGGACAGATTGCCTATGAAGCCCATTGCCGGCATCATCAGGCCCGACAGGAACTGCGCCTTCCACGCCGAGTCGCACAGCTTTTTGTTGATGGCGTCAAAGCGCTCTATGGAATCGGCCTCGCCGTTGAAGGCCCTGACCGTCTGGTGCCCGGCGTACATCTCCTCTATATGCCCGTTGATCTCCCCCAGGAGCCTCTGCTGATCCGCGAAATGCCCCTGCGACGCCCGGACTATGACGCGTATCAGCGCCATGGACAGGGGCAGGACGATCAGGGCGACCGCAGTCATAAGGAGGCTTATCCTCAGCATCATGACGAGTATGCCCGCTATCGTGACCGCGCTCGTCACCGCCTGCGTCAGGCTCTGGCCCAGGGTGACGTTCACCGTCTCTATGTCGTTGGTCATGCGGCTCTGCATCTCCCCGTGGGTCTTCGAGTCGTAGTACCTGAGCGGCAGCCTGTCCATCTTCTCCGACATGTCGCGGCGCAGCCTGTAGGTGACGCCCTGCGACACGCCCGACATGATGAAGCCCTGCACGTAGGAGAACAGGAAGCTCAGCAGGTAAAGCCCCGCGAGCAGCAGCAGTATGTCCCGCAGCGAGCCGAAGTCTATGCGGCCCCTAAGGACGCCGCGCACGATGATGTCCGTGGCGTCCCCCATTATGGCGGGCGCGACTATGCTGAACGCCGTCCCGAGTATCGCGAAGGCGAAGACGAGGAAAAGCCGCGCGCGGTAGGGCTTTAGGTATCTCAGCAGCGTCCTCATCGTGGCGCCGAAGTTCTTGGCCTTCTCCCCAGGCATCATCGCCATGGGGCCGCCCTGCGGCCGCTGCGGCTTCCTTGGCCCCGCGCCCTCGGCAGCCCCCGCGCCCCTTCCGCCGGATTCGCTCATCGCCTCAGTTCCTCCTCGCTCAGCTGGGACAGGGCTATCTCCCTGTAGACCCCGCAGCTCTCCATCAGCTCGCGGTGGGTGCCTGAACCCGCTATCAGCCCCTCGTCCATGACTATTATCCGGTCCGCGTTCCTGATGGCGCTGATGCGCTGCGCCACTATCAGCACGGCGCTGCCGCCCATCCTGTCCTTAAGGGCGGCCCGCAGGGCCTTCTCCGTCTTGAAGTCGAGCGCCGAGAAGCTGTCGTCGAATACGTATATCGGCGCCTTCTTCACGAGGGCCCGCGCTATGGCGAGCCTCTGCCTCTGGCCGCCGGAGACGTTGGTCCCCCCCTGTGCCACGCTTTCGCCGTAGCCATCCGGCTTTTCCGCGATGAAGCCTGCGGCCTGCGCCGTCTCGGCCGCCTCCGCCAGCTCGCCCAGGGACGCCTCCCTGCCGCCGTAGCGCAGATTGCTCTCTATGGTCCCCGAGAACAGCGCCGGCTGCTGCGGCACGTAGCCTATGCTGTCCCGCAGCTCCCGCTGCGGCAGGTACTTTATGTTGACGCCGCCTATGCGTATCTCGCCCTCGCTCACGTCGTAGAACCTCGGTATGAGGTTCATGACCGTGGACTTGCCACTGCCTGTGCCGCCTATGAAGGCCGTAGTCTCGCCCGGCCTCGCCGTGAAGCTGATGTCCCTTATGACGTATTCGTCGGCGCCGGGATAGCGGAACGAGACCCTGTCGAACTCCAGGGCGGCGGCCCCGGCATCGGGGAGATGGCGCAGCCTGTCCGCAGGCGCGTCCTTTATAGATATCTCGGCGTCCAGCGCCTCGGCTATGCGCGTCATGGACACCATGGCCCTGGGCAGCATGAAGAACACCATCGAGAGCATGATGAACGACATGATTATGTGCATGGTGTACTGGATGAAGGCCAGCATGTCGCCCACCTGGAAGCCGTCCACGCCGATTATCCGGGAGCCCGCCCAGAGTATGAGTATGCAGACGGCGTTCATGATGAAGAACATCAGCGGCATCATCAGCGACAGGGTGCGGTTTATGAACAGATTCAGCTTCATGAGCGCGCTGTTCGTCTCGTCGAAGCGCGCCTCGGACGGGCCTTCGGCGCGGAATGCGCGTATCACCAGCATCCCGGACAGGCGCTCGCTCATCGCCAGGTTTATCCTGTCGAGCAGCTTCTGCGACAGCCTGAAGCGCGGCATCATGAGCGTGAACATTATCAGCAGCATCACGAGTATCAGCGCCAGCGCCAGGGCTATCGTCCACGAGAGGGATGGGCTGGTCCCGTAGCTGCGGATCAGGGCGCCTATGCCCATTATGGGCGCGAACAGGGCCATTCGGAACAGCATGGACGTCACCATCTGTATCTGCTGCACGTCGTTGGTGGAGCGCGTCGTCAGCGAGGCCGTGGAGAAGCGGTCGAACTCGGGGTTGGCGAAGAAGGTGACGCGCCTGAATATCGCGCCGCGTATGTCGAACGACGCCCTGGCCGATATCCGCGACGCGAAGAAGCCCACGCCGACGGCGCAGGCCACCGAAAGCAGCGACATGAGCAGCATCCGGACGCCTTGGGCGAGTATGAGCCGGGTGTCGCCGGCCAGTATGCCGCTGTCGATTATGGCGGCCATGTAGCCGGGCAGGGAAAGCTCGGCCATGGCCTGCCCGAAGGTGAGCAGGAGCATGACGAAGATGCCGGCGATGTGCGGCCTGTAGAAGCGAAGCAACGATTTCAAGGGCGACCCTTTCCTAGGCAGGCGAAAACGGCGGCCCGAAGCCGCCTGCCATGCGGCTTCGGGCGCGATGGGGGGGGGCAACACGCAAAAACGCCTCCTTGTTTAATACCACAAAAAAGAGAAATCAACATGTTTTTGTATGCCGCCGACAAATTATTTTTCGTTACAGTTCGGAGGTATGTGGGCGGGAAAGGGGACCGCGCCCCCGCTTCCGTCGCAAAACGGGTATTTCCTGCGATTTCACTCACAGGCTTTGGGAACTTGCTCAAACTCGCTTCGCTCAAACAGTGAGCCAAGCTCACCAAAGCCTTTGTTCGCAAAATCGGGAAATACAGCCGTTTTGCTCCAAGTCAGCGACGGCGCGGTCCCCTTTCCCGCCCTCGCGAACTGACTGACCTTGAACAGCAATTATTTTTCTGGGCCGCCGAACAGATTTGTATGTAACAAAGCTTACATCTGTGGTAAGATAATACCGTACAGCAAGTGAAAGCCGCCGGCAGACGGACTGCGGCGGCAGCGTTGAGAGGAGGGCGGAGCATGGAAATCAGAAGGCACGTTCATGGGGACGGCAGGCTGTGGACCCTGACCTGCATCGCGAGGGACGACGGGTTCAGGGTGGCTTCCGTCATCATCGTCGGCAAGGATGAGGTCGTCGTCGTGGACACGCAATGGACGCTGTCCAACGCGCACAGGGTCGTCGCGGAGATATTCTCGCTGAACAAGAGGCTTAAGGCGATCTTCTGCACGCACGCGCACCCGGATCACTATTTCGGCACGCAGGTCTTCACGGACGCCTTCCCCGGCGTGCCCGTGTACGCCCTCGAGGAGGACATACCCGTGATAGCGGATCAGTTCCTGCCCAAGCTCGACCACTGGAAGGCGCAGATCGGCGACGTCAACTGCGCCGACAGGCCCATAGAGTTCACGCCCTACAGGGATGGCTGCCTCGACCTGGACGGCAGCAAGATAGAGGTCATGCCCAAGGTCTGGGGCGACCTGAAATACAACTCCGTCGTGTGGGTCCCCTCCATAAAGACCGTCATATGCAGCGACGTCGTGTTCAACGGGGCCCATCCCTTCACCTGCGAGGTCACGCGGAAGGGGCGCAAGGGCTGGATCCAGGATCTCGAAAGGATCAGGGGCCTGGGCGCCGAGGTCATAATACCCGGCCACGCGAAGCGCGACATGCCCTTCGACGAGTCCGGGCTGGACTATACCAGGGAGTACCTGATCGCCACGGACGAGGAGCTGGACGCCATATCCGCGAGGCAGGGCAGGGGCGGCGTCTTCGAGTTCTACTACAACATGGACAAGCGCTTCTTCGATTCCAAGCTTAAGATGAGCAACGAGATGAACGCCAACGTCTTCCTCGGGGGGCGCGAGTGGAACGACCTATGGAACGAGGACATGGACGAGGATGCGGACGCGGAAGGCTGAACGACAGGCCGTCCTGACTGAGGCGGGCGGGCGGCGCCGGCGGTGCCGCCCGCCCGCTTAAGACGTTTGGGCAGCGATTGCCCACAGTGGCCGAAAGGCCGGAATGGAGGCAGAAATGAGCGGCAGGCTTGAGGGGAAAGTAGCCATCGTCACGGGAGGCGGGGCAGGCATAGGCGCCTCGATAGCGAGGGCCTTCGCGAAGGAGGGCGCCAAGGTCCTGATAACGGGGCGGCGCAGGGAGAAGCTCGAGGAATTCGTGGCCTCAGCGCCCGCCGGCGCCGTGTCGTTCCACGCCGGCGACGTAACGAAGGAGGAGGACTCAAAGGCCATGGTAGCGGCAGCCGTCGCCTTCGGCGGGCGGCTCGACGTGCTGGTCAACAACGCCGGCATCGACCCTCCGGGGACCGTGACCGAGATATCGCTGGAGCAGTGGACGCGGATCATAGACACGAACATCAACGGCACCTTCCTCATGTGCCGGCACGCCATACCCGAGATGATAAAGACCGGCGGCGGTTCCATCATCAACGTGGCGTCGCTTGCGGGGCTGCGCTGCATACCGGCGATGCCCGCCTACACGACATCCAAGGCCGGCATGATAGGGCTGACGAACGCCATAGCGCTCGACTACGGCCCGCAGGGCATACGCGCCAACGCCATATGTCCCGGCGCCACCGCCACGGAGATGCTGAAGAACTCGATGGCGCCCCTGGCAAAGGGCCAGGGCACCGACATAGACGGCGCCCTGAAGCTGCTGACGAGGTTCTGCCCGCTGCCTCGGCCGGCCAGCCCCGACGAGATCGCCCCGGCGGCTGTCTATCTCGCCAGCGACGAATCCTCGTTCATGACGGGGGCGCAGATGGTGCTGGACGGCGGCGCCTGCGCGGTTGATCCGTGCGGGGCGGCTATTGCGAGCTTGGGCACGAAATGGGGCGGCGCGTAATGTAACTGCCCGTAATGTAACTGCCCGGCGCCCACGCCATTTTTGCCCATCTCGGAACCTGGTTCCGAATTTCGAATCCTCACGTAGCTAGGCAGTACGCTCCGGTTCAAAATCCGGCCCCAGAACCCGATCTGGACAAAACTGACGCAGACGCCGGGCAGTCTCGATTGAAGGAACTGTCGAAAAATAACCTGCACATTTGGCTTGCCCTTTCGCGCCCCGGCTGCGTTGCCGGAACCCTTGAATACTACAAGTATTCGCGGAACCCGGCGCCTTGCCGGGACACAAA
>JAISXZ010000183.1 GCA_031270275.1 Eubacteriales Family XIII. Incertae Sedis bacterium
GCCTGCGCGGCCTGAACACCCCCAGGACGGGAAGGGGGATTCCCCCTTCCATCCCCTGATCGCATCGCGGCACAGGGCGCCGTGATGCGATTAGGTACGTGAGGAAGCCAATAATCGCAGCCAGGTTCCGAGATGGGCAAAAATGGCGTGGCGTATGAGCAGTAACCTATTCAGCGAAGCTGGAGCTGGCCGCAGGCCGCCCCTATATCCCCGCCCAAAGTCCTGCGGACCGTGGCCTGTATCCCCGCGCCTTTGAGGATCGACAGGAAGCGCTCCGTCTCGGCCCATCGGCTCCCCATAAACCCCGTCCCCTCCACGGCGTTCAGCGGTATGAGGTTGACATGGCAGTTCATCCCGCCGAGCCGCCGGGCCAGCTCCACGGCGCAGGCGGCGCTGTCGTTGACGCCCCTGGCCAGGGCGTACTCGAAGGTCGCCCGCCGCCCCGTCTTCGCGATGTGGGCGCGCACGGCCCTCGTCAGGGCGTCGATCCCGCAGGCCTTGTTGACGGGCATGAGGCGGTTTCTTATGGGGTCGTTCGGCGCGTGCAGGGAGACGGCCAGGCCCACCTGGGGCAGCTCCGAGGCCATCCTCTCGATCCCCGGCAGTATGCCGCAGGTGGACACCGTTATGTTTCTCCTGCCTATGTCGAGCCCCTCCTCGTCGCCCGCGATCTCCACGAAGCGCAGAAGCTCGTCGAAGTTTTCTAGCGGCTCCCCCGTGCCCATGACCGTCACATGCCCTACGCGTTCGCCCGTGTCCCGCCGCGCGAGCAGCGCCTGGTCGAGCATCTCGCCCGCCGTCAGGTTCCGCTTAAAGCCCGAGAGGCCCGAGGCGCAGAAGACGCAGCCCATGCGGCAGCCAGCCTGGGACGACACGCAGACTGCGGCGCCATGCCTGTATCTCATGAAGGCGCTCTCTATAAGGCTGCCGTCGGCCGCCCTGGACAGATATTTGCGCGTGCCGTCCTTGGAGACTAGGGGCTCCGACGCCGGGACGAGGGCAAAGAGCTCCGCCTCCCGCGCGAGCCGCCCGCGCAGCGAGGCGGGCAGGCTGCTCATTTCGGCGAAGCTGCCCGCGCAGTCGCCGTACATCCAGCCGAAAAGCTGCGACGCGCGAAAAGGCTTTTCCCCCATGCCGGAGAAAAAGCCCTTTAGGTCGCCCTTCGTCATCCCCTTAAGCTGCGTCTTCATAGTTGCTGCTCACCCACTTAAATCGAAACTACTTCATCCGTGTTTCGCTACTGATATGTGCGCCTCGTGCCCATTCAAGTCCCACGCGGCCGCGCCGGGCCCGACGGCCCCCCTTTCCAGCGAGTCCGCCAGCGTCTCCCCCGCTATATACGCCCTGTGCCTCTCGACGGCCCCCTCTATCTCGGCGTCACCGTCGTAGACGAGCCGCACGCGATCCATCATCTCGAGATCGAGCTGCTTCCTTATCTGCTGGACCTTGGACACGAACTCGCGCGCCAGCCCCTCCGAAAGGAGCTCCGGCGTGACTGTCGTGTCGAGGATCGCGAAGACGCCGTTTTCCATGGCCGCCGTGAAGCCTTCCCTCGCCGATATGCGCGTCTCCACGAAATCCCTTTCCACGCGGGCGGCCTCCCCGTCTATCGCCAGCTCGGCCCAGCCCTCCGCGTCGAGCCTCGCGTTCAGCGCTATGGCGTCCGCCTTCGCCAGAGCCGCGGCGAAGCCCTTCACCCTGCTGCCGAGCGCCGGGCCCGCCGCCTTGAAATTCGGCTTCAGGCTGAACTCCATGTATTTACCGAGATCGTTCTCGAACACGACCTCCCTGACGTTCAGCTCCTCCTTGACGAGCTCCGCCATGCCGCCTATCAGGCCTTTGTACTTCCCATCGACAAGCACCGCGTTCAGCGGCTGCCTCACCTTGACGCGGGCCTTCTCCCTCGCCCCCCTGCCGAGCGCGGCTATGTCGCGGACGAGATCCATGCGCTCCTCCAGCCCCCTGTCCACGAGGGCCATGTCGGCCTTCGGGTAGAGCGTCAGATGCACGGAGCCCCCGTCGGCCAGGTTCCTGTATATCTCGTCGGAGATGAAGGGCGCGAACGGGGCCGCCAGCTGCGCCACCCCCGTCAGCACCTCCCATGTCGTGGCGTACACGGAGCGCTTGCCGTCGTCCATGCCCTCCGCCCAGAAGCGCCGCCTGGCCCGCCTGATGTACCAGTTGGAAAGGTCCTCCAGCACAAAGCGCTGTATCCTCCGCACCGCCTTCATATGCTCATAGCGATCAAGCTCGCCTATGGCCCCGGCGATGAGCCCGTTGTATTTCGACAGTATCCAGCGGTCGGCCTCCGGGCGACATTCATAGGGCAGCTCGAAGCCCCTCGGGTCTATGCCGTCCTGGTTTGAGTAGAGCGCGAAGAAGTGGTACACGTTCCGCAGCGTCCCGAAGAACTTGCCCGCCACCTCCTTCAGGCCCTCCTCGTCGAAGCGGGTCGGCGCCCAGGCGGGCGAGGCGTGCAGCAGATACCATCGCGTGGCATCCGCCCCGTAGCGGTCGAAAAGCTCGAAGGGATCGACGGTGTTGCCCTTGCTCTTGGACATCTTCTTGCCGTTCCTGTCGAGTATGAGGTCGTTGACGAGGCAGTTCCTGTAGGGCGCCGCCCCCTTTATGAAGGTGGATATGGCCAGCAGGGAGTAGAACCAGCCCCGCGTCTGGTCTATGCCCTCGCATATGAAGTCGGCCGGGAACATGCCGCCGTCGAAGCCCTCCGCGTTCTCGAAGGGGTAGTGCTGCTGGGCGAACGGCATGGCGCCGCTGTCGAACCAGCAGTCCATGACCTCCGGCACGCGCTCCATCGCGCCGCCGCAGCCGCATCTAAGGCGCACATCGTCCACGTCCGGCCTGTGGAGCTCTATGTCCTGCCCGACCGCCGAAAGGGCCCTCTCCGCGAGCTCCTTCCGCGAGCCGACGCAGGCGAGCTCGCCGCAGGACCCGCAGCGCCATATCGGGATGGGCGTGCCCCAGTAGCGCGTGCGCGATATCGCCCAGTCGTTGACGTTTTCCAGCCAGTTGCCGAAGCGCTTCTCCCCGACAAAATCGGGGAACCAGCTGATCTGCCTGTTGTTGGCGACGAGCCCGTCCTTCAGCTTCGTCATCTCTATGTACCAGCCGGGCTTGCTGTAGTATATGAGCGGCGTGCCGCAGCGCCAGCAATGCGGGTAGCTGTGCTCCACCTTCTCCTTCGCGAACAGCTTGCCCTCGGCCGCCAGCCACCTGATTATTTCGACGTCAAGGCCCTCGTCCATCACGAAGCGCCCCGCCCAAGGCGTCGCCGTGTACCGGCCCTCCTCGTCTACGGGCTTAGGCGCCGGGAGCCCGTAGCGCCTGCCCGTGCCGCAGTCGTCCTCGCCGAAGGCCGGCGCCGTGTGGACTATGCCGGTCCCGTCCTCCGTGGTCACGTAGTCGGCGCAGGTCACGTAGAACGCCTTTCCGTCGGCCTTGACGAAGGGCATGAGCTGCTCGTATTCGGCGTATTCCAGCTCCCTGCCCTTAACGCTGCCCATGACCTCGTA
Source organism: Eubacteriales Family XIII. Incertae Sedis bacterium (assembly GCA_031270275.1). Lineage (GTDB taxonomy): Bacteria > Bacillota > Clostridia > Peptostreptococcales > Anaerovoracaceae > JAISXZ01. Next base: position 3,534 of record JAISXZ010000183.1, read on the forward strand.
GGCGCCTACCCCAAACACCCTGTCGGCCAGCGCCTTCGCCGCGTAGTACACCCCGCCGCCCTCGCCGCCCTTCACCCTGGCCCGGACGTACTCTATGTCGGGGCCGACGGTGAGCGAGACGTTGGAGGCGAGCGTCCAGGGCGTGGTCGTCCACGCGAGGAAGTGCGCGTCCTCGCCCTTTCTCTTGAATTTGGCGATGACCGTGTTGGTCTTTACGTCCCTGTAGCCGAGCGCGACCTCGTGCGACGCGAGGCCCGTCCCGCAGCGCGGGCAGTAGGGCAGGACCTTGTGTCCCTCGTAGATGAGCCCCGCCTTGAAAAACTCGCTGAGTATCCACCAGCACGTCTCTATATAGTCGTTGTCAAGCGTGATGTAGGGCCTGTCCATGTCCGCCATGAAGCCCATGCGCCTGCTCATGTCGCGCCACATGCCCTCGTACCTGAACACGGACTCGCGGCATTTCATGTTGAATTCCCGTATGCCGTAGTCCTCTATGTCCTTTTTCGTGCGCAGCCCGAGCTCCTTTTCGACCTCGATCTCCACAGGCAGCCCGTGGGTGTCCCAGCCGGCCTTGCGCCTGACCTGGAAGCCCTCCATGGTCTTGTGCCTGCACACCGAGTCCTTGAGGGTCCTCGCGATGACGTGGTGTATGCCCGGCCTGCCGTTCGCCGTCGGCGGCCCTTCGTAGAATATGAACGAGGGGCAGCCCTCGCGGGCGGCCACGCATTTTTCCAGCAGGCCCTCGTCGTCCCATTCGCTGGCCTGCCGCCTCTGCACCTCGGCTATGGGCTCGTCTGATAGATTGCTGAACATCAAAACCTCCAAACATGATATGGCAGCTGTATAATAACCGCGCCCTTCGCGGTTATTATCATAAACGTGGAGCGAAGCGCAGCGTTTATGATATCCGCCATGTGCGTTTTCGCCGAAGGCGAAAAAATCGCACGGCACTTCAATCCGTATAATAACCGCGCCCTTCGCGGTTATTATACCTGAAAAATCAGCTTTTGTCAAAGTCATGTTGCCGCCGCGCTCCGGCCGAAAGCCCTCGGCGCCCGCGCGGATTTTTTTCCCTGCATACTTGACTCGCCAAATAAGTTGTGCTATGATAACTGCATAGGAGCAGGAAGGTGCTGTCACATGCGGGATTTTGCGATGGAAAACCCAATCATAAGGGCGGAAAGCCTTTCAAAGGACTATCAGATGGGCGAGGTGACGGTACACGCGCTCACGGATGCCTGCTTTGAGATCGGCGAGGGCGAGTTTGTCGTGATCCTCGGGCCCAGCGGCAGCGGCAAGAGCACGCTCCTGAACATCATCGGCGGCATGGACTCGCCGTCCAGGGGCCGCTGCTTCACGGCCGGCGCGGAGATCACCTCCTTCGACGACAGGCAGCTGACGGAGTACCGCAGGCACAGCGTCGGCTTCGTCTTCCAGTTCTACAACCTGATGGCGAACCTGACGGCCCGCGAGAACGTGGAGCTCGCCGTCGAGATATCCAAAGACCCCCTGGACATCGGGGAGATCATGCAGAGCGTGGGCCTCGGGGAGCGGGAGGGCCACTTCCCCTCGCAGCTCTCCGGCGGCGAGCAGCAGCGGGTGTCCATCGCGCGCGCCATCGCGAAAAACCCGAGGATACTGCTCTGCGACGAGCCGACGGGCGCGCTCGACTTCAAGACGGGCATCACCATCCTGGAACTCCTTCGGAAGGTCAACCGGGAGCTGTCGATGACGGTCGTCGTGATCACGCACAACGCCGACATAGCGGCCATGGGCGACCGCGTCATACGCATGCGCAGCGGCGAGGTGACAGAGAACAGGCGGAACGAGTCGCCGGCGGACCCGCAGGATATCCGCTGGTAGCGCGGCAAATGCGCACAACAGGCGGGCGGGACGGCGATCATGCTGCCCGCCGTGAACCGATGGCCGGCGGCATAGGATGTATGCGGTATGAAATCCATCGACAAGCTTTTATTCAGGATGATCGCGGAGACGAAAGGCCAGTTCATAGCCGTGGCCGCCGTGCTGGCGGTCGGGCTGATCTTCTATACGGCCATGGGCGTCTCGGCGATCAACCTCGAGCGGGGCATGCACCGCTACTACGATGAATACAGCTTCGCCGACCTCTCCTGCGAGGTGGACGTGATAGGCGCCCGGCAGCTGCGCGCCCTCGAGGGACTGGACGGCGTCGCGGCGGCGGAGGGCCGCGTGACGGAGGACCTGCCCTTCCTTACGGGGGAGGACGGCGACGGGCGCGCCAAGGTCAAGGCGATCACGGCGAAGCCCGGCAACGCCGGCGTAAACCGCCTGCTTCTGGAGGAGGGCGGCCTGCTGGAGGAGGGCAGCCGCGAGGTCCTGGTCATCCGGCAGTTCGCCGAGGCGCGCGGCATAAGGCCTGACGACGAGATAACGCTGCAGATCGCGGGCCGCGCCGTGGATTTTTCCGTGGCGGGCATCGTTTCCAGCCCGGAGTTCGTGTACCTGGTGGATCCCGAGCAGGGCATACTGCCCGACAACCAGAACTACGGGGTCGTCTATATGGACGAGTGGATGGGGCAGCAGATCCTGGGCTATCCCGGCAGCTACAACGACGTGCAGATGACGGAGGAGCCGGGGCTGGACAAGGCCGCGCGGGACGATCTTGCGGAGGAAATAGGCAAACGGCTCGGGAGCTACGGCTCCAGGGGCGTCGTCAAGCGGGAAAACCAGATCAGCAACGCCATGATGGCATCCGAGATCGACCAGCTCAACGTCACAGCCTCCGCCCTGCCCGGCCTGTTCCTGTTCATAGCCGCGCTGATCCTGGCGATGATGCTCGGCCGCATGGTGAAGCGCGACGTCCTCTCCATCGGGATAATGAAGGGGCTCGGCTATTCCTCGGCGCAGATCGTGCTTCATTACGTGAAATACTCGCTGCTGGTCGCCCTGGCCGGCGGCGTTGCGGGCGCCGGCGTCGGAATGGTCCTGGCGAACCTTCTGACGACCTATTACATGACGTTTTACAACCTGCCGAACCTGAACCAGGCCGTGGACTGGAAGTACATGCTCGCGTCGCTGCTCATGGCCTGCGCCTTCTGCGTCGCGGCCGGGCTGCTCGGGGCGCGGGGCGTAAGGCGCGTGTCCCCGGCGGAGTCCATGGTCGCGGAATCCCCGAGGCCCGGCAAACGCATCCTGCTCGAACGGCTGCGCTTCGTCTGGAGCCGCCTCTCGTTCAGCGACAAGATGGCCATGAAGAACGTGTTCCGCAACAAGAAAAGGACCGCGTTCGTGCTGGTGGGCGTGTTCGTCACCTACGGCATGCTGGTCTTCGTCCTGTGCATGCCCAGCATGATGTCGGACATGATGGGCGAGGGGCTCGAGGAATTCCAGCCGATGGACTACAACGTGAGCTTCAAGCGCCCGGTTTCCGAAAAAGCCCTCGGCGACGTGCCGAGGCTCCTCGACGCCGTGGACGAGATGGAGGGGAAGGCGGAATACCCCGTCCTGCTGTCCTCCGGGCCGAGGGAGATATCCCTCTCTGTCATCGGGCTTGAACGGGACACCGTGTTCTACAACTTCAAAAACCAGGCCGGCGACGCGATTGATATCCCCGAAAACGGCGTCCTGCTCAGCGACTACGCGGCGAAGGAGCTGCGGGTCGGCGCGGGCGACCGCGTCAGGCTGCACGCCTATCTCACGGGCAGCGAGGATCGATGGATCGAGGTGGGCGGCGTCGTCTATCAGGCCATGGGCGTCAACGCCTACATGCGCAGGGATGTCCTGGCGAGGGAGTACCTGGCGCCGGGCGCCGTCACGGGCTTTTTCCTGAACACGGACGATCCGAATACGGAAAGCAAGCTGCTTGCGCTACCTGCCGTGGCCTCCGTCTCATCGCTCGCCGCCACCAGGGAAAGCTTCCAGGAATACACGCAGATCATGAACGCGTTCATATTCTTCATGGTGATCCTGTCGGGGATCCTGGGCTTTGCCATCGTGTACAACGCCACGATCATCAGCATCGGCGAAAGGGAGCGCGAGTTTTCGTCCCTGCGCGTGCTGGGCTTCTCCGGGGGCGACATCTTCCGCCTCCTGCTAAAGGAAAACAACCTGATCTCCGTGGCGGGCTTTGTCGCGGGCGTCCCCCTCGCCAATCTGTTCCTGCGCTACAGCTCGGACATCTTCAGCACGGAGCAGTACACCATGCACCTGCGGGCGGGCCCCTCGCATTACCTCGGGGGGATGGCGATGGCCGTGTTCTTCATCGTGCTGGCGCAGGCCGCGACGTACAGGAAGATACAGAAGCTGGACTTTATGGCGGCGCTCAAAAATAGGGCGTGACGCCCGGAGGCGAACATGAAAGAAAGGAAAAGGAAAACCCCCTGGATCGTGGCCATAGCCGTCGTGCTGGCTGCCGGCGGCGCCTACGCCTACACGTCCTCCGGCGCGATCCCCGCGGACACGGCCGTAGCCGGCCGGGAAACCGTCATGGAGACGATCGAGGAGACGGGCGTCGTCGCCGCGCGCCAGGTGAGCGTGGTGCTGGCGAAGGGCAACTACGACGTCGTCTCCGTGCTGTGCGGGACGGGCGACATGGTGGAGGCCGGGGCCACGATCATGACCACGGACGTCTCCACGGGGGATTCGGACGCGAGAAGCCTCGAGGCGCAGGCCGCGGGGATGGAGGCGCAGCTTGCGCAGGCGCGCCAGAGCGTGGGCCGGCTTTGGTCCCTGTACGAGAGCGGCGCCGTGAGCCGCAGCGAGTACGACGCGGCGGAAACCCTGGAGAAGGAGCTGTCCGCAGGGCTTGAATCCCTGCGCCACACGATACGCGGCGTGCGGGAGAACGCGCTTTCGAACCGCGTGGAGGCGCCGCGCGCCGGCATGGTGACGGAGCTGTTCGTCTCGGAGGGCGACACGGCCGTCATGGGCTCGCCCCTCGTGGAGATCTCCGACATGGGCGATCTGTACATCAGGGCGAGCCTGTTCGCGGACGACGCCGCAAAGGTCCGCGTGGGCGACCGCGCGATCCTGCCGGACTGGCCGGACATCGCCTGCACGGTGGAAAAGGTCTTCCCCAAGGCCCGCGAGGAGATGTCCGAGCTGGGCATAGCGCAGAAGCGCGTGGACGCGGAGATCGCCCTGAGCGACTTCGAGGGCTTCGTGCTGGGCGCCGACGTGGACCTGGAGATCGTGATTGACGAAAAGGCGGGCGTGATCGCCGTGCCGCGAAAGGCCGTGTTTGCGCTCGACGGCGAGGATTTCGTCTACGTGGCGAAGGACGGCCGCGCCTCGCTCCGGCAGATCGAGGTGGGCCTGAAGGGCGAGGACCTCTACGAGATCGCAGCGAACCTCGCGGAGGGGGAATCCGTCATCGTGTCCCCGGACGGCGCGCTCGCGGACGGGAGCCGCCTGCGGCTGTAGCCCGCGCCGCCGGCCAAGGCCCCAGGGCGGGCCCCAGGGCGGGCAAAGCTGGCGCGGGCGCCGATGGGCGGCCCTACAGCAGGGATGCCGCCTTCCGGGGGTCCCCCACCCGCATTATGAGGTAGGCCGTGCCGCCCGAGGAATAGCCGTATATGTAGGACACGTTGATGCCGCCGGCGGCCAGCTTCGCGAGCGCGGACGACAGCGCGCCCGGCTCGTCCGGCATCTCCACGCGCAGCACGTCGGTTATTTTGACGGGATAGCCCGCCTCGCGCAGGGCGGCCTCGCCCTCGGCCGCGTCGCTGACTATCATTCTCGCTATGCCATACTCCGCCGTTTCCGCGAGGCTCAGGGCGGAGATGTTCACGCCGGCCCTGCCGAGACAGCGCGAAAGCTCCAGAAAATGCCCCGCCTCGTTTTCCAGGAATACCGAGAGCTGCCTTGCTATCATTTTACCCTCCATCAGATTTTGCGCCTGTCGATGACGCGCTTGGCCTTACCCTCCGACCGCTGTATTGTCCTGTGCTCCACGAGCGTCACCTTGGTCCCGACGCGCAGCGCGCTGTCGAGCGCGTGCTTTATCCTGCCCCGCAGCGCGCCTATCTGCGCCATCTCGTCCGAGAAATGCCTCTCGTCGATCTCGACCTGGACCTCGAGCGTGTCCAACGCGCCCTCGCGGTCCACGACTATCATGTAGTGCGGCTTCGCCTCCGGGATCTCGAGCAGCACGCTCTCTATCTGCGACGGGAACACGTTCACGCCGCGTATTATGAGCATGTCGTCCGAGCGCCCCTTAACCTTGGACATCCTGACGTTCGTCCTTCCGCAGACGCAGCCCCCGCGGCTTAGGCTGCTCAGGTCCCGCGTGCGGTAGCGCAGCAGGGGCATGGCCTCCTTCGTCAGGTGCGTGAAGACGAGTTCGCCCATCTCCCCGTCGGGCAGCGGCTTCAGCGTGTCGGGGTCTAGTATCTCGGGATAGAAATGGTCCTCGGCTATGTGCAGCCCATCCTTGGCCTCGCAGCTGTTGGACATGCCCGGCCCCATGACCTCGCTCAGCCCGTAGATGTCGAAGGCCTGTATCTGCAGCCCGTCCTCTATCTTGGCGCGCATCTCCGCCGACCACGGCTCGGCGCCGAACACGCCTATGCGCAGCGGCAGCTTCGACGCGTCTATGCCGGCGTCCGCCAGGGCCTCGGATATGTACAGGGCGTATGAGGGCGTGCAGGCCAGCACCGTGCTGCCGAAATCCTGCAGCAGGGTCAGCTGGTTGCGCGTGTTGCCCCCGGAGGCGGGTATGACGGTCGCCCCCAGCCTGGTCGCGCCGTCGTGAAGCCCCAGCCCCCCCGTAAACAGCCCGTATCCGTAGGACACCTGGACCACGTCGTTCCTGGTGGCGCCGGCGCAGCAGAGGGCCCTCGCGACGCATTCGGCGAACATGTCCAGGTCCTTGCGGGAATGCGGTATGGACGTGGGCTTCCCCGTGGTGCCCGAGGATGCGTGGACGCGCACGAACTCGCTGCGGGGCATGGCCGCGAGCCCGAAGGGGTAGTTGTCGCGCAGGTCCTGCTTGGTGGTGAAGGGGAGCTTCCCTATGTCGCCTATGTCCTTGATGTCGTCGGGCTCGATGCCCAGCTCCTGCATCTTTTTCCTGTAGAACGGCACGTTATGGAAAACGCGTCTGGCCGTGGACTTGAGGCGGATGTTTTGAAGGTGCCGCATTTCGTCCTGGCTCATGCACTCCTTGGGCTCATTCCAGATCATGTAGGCTAGTCCTCCCGACTGAAAAAGTTGGCATCGTCCAAAGATCGGTTACTCGATTTAAGTAGGTTAGCAGCAACAAAAATCGCAGCGAGCCTTCAGCGGGCGCAGAGGTATTCGTGGCACTGGCGCGCCGCCCGGCGCCCCTCCGCTATGGCCCACACGACGAGGCTGGGCCCCCGGCGCATGTCGCCCGCCGCGAACACCGTCATAAGGCTGCTCTTGTGGGAATCGCGCTCCGTCCACACGCTGCCCCTCGGGTCTGTCCTGAGATCCAGCTGCTCGACCAGCGTCCTCTCCGGCCCCGTGAAGCCCATCGCGGTCAGCACGAGGTCCGCCGGCCTTTGCCTCTCGCTGCCCTCCGTCTCCTTGGGGATCAGCCGGCCGCCGGCCTCGCGCCACTCGACCCCGACCGTCCTTACGCCCTTCACCCGGCCGCCCCCGCCCACTATCTCCTTGACCGTCGTGAGGTACTCCCTGGGGTCGGCCCCGAACAGGGCTATGGCCTCCTGCTGCCCGTAGTCGGTCTTGTGTATCCTGGGCCAGAGCGGCCAGGGGTTGCCCTTGGCGCGCGCCTTGGGCGGGCAGGGCATTATCTCGAGCTGGGCGACGCTTTTCGCCCCCTGCCGTATGGACGTGGCCACGCAGTCCGTGCCCGTGTCGCCCCCCCCGACCACTATGACGTCCTTGCCCTTCGCGCTGAGCCTGGCGTCCACGGGCCTGCCGTCGAGCAGCCCCCTGGTCGCCGCCGTCAAAAAGCTCACGGCGGTCGCCACGCCGTCCAGCCCCTTGCCCGGCACGTCTATGAGCCGTTCCTGCGTCGCGCCCGCGCACAGGGCTATCGCGTCGAATTCCTTCATGAGATCGAGCACGGGGTAGCCCTTGCCGACCTCCGTGGACAGGGCGAACTGCACGCCCTCCTCCTCCATCACCGCGACGCGCCCCATAACGAGGGCCTTGCTGAGCTTCATGTTGGGTATGCCGTACATCAGCAGCCCGCCGGGGCGGTCCGCGCGCTCGAACACCGTCACGCTGTCGCCCAGCCTGTTAAGAAGCTCCGCGCAGGCGAGCCCGGACGGGCCCGAGCCGACGACCGCGACCCGCTTCCCCGTGCGCATTACGGGCGCACGCGGGCGTATCCCGCCCGCCTTCAGCGTCTCGTCGGCGACGAACCTCTCGATCTCCTTCACCGTGACCGGCGGCTCATGCTCGCCGAGCGTGCAGGAGCCCTCGCAGAGGGCCGGGCAGACGCGGCTCGTGAACTCGGGGAAGGGATGCGTCTTGCTGAGGCGGGCGTAGGCCTCCGCGACGTCGCCCCGGTATACCAGGTCGTTGATCTCGGGTATCAGGTTGCACAGGGGGCAGCCTATGGAAAGCCCCTCCACGACAAAGCCCGCGTGGCAGTAGGGCACGCCGCAGTCCATGCAGCGCGCGCCCTGCGTCCTCAAAGCCTCGGCGTCTTGCGGCAGCAGGAATTCGTCGAAGTCCCTTACCCGCTCGCCGACGGGGCGATGCCCTGTCTCCTCCCGGCCGTATTCAAGAAATCCGGTGGCCTTTCCCATCTATGCCTATGTCCTTCCGTATGCCGCCGCCGACGGGCGGTCTCGACCGAGGCGCCGCACCTAGCCGGCGTCCACCATGTCGCCGGCGGGCGCGCCGGCCACGACCCTTCCGAAGGCGTAAAGAAGCTGGTCCTCCCCGCGCATCCTGCGCCTCTTGGCCTCCTCCAGCGCGTCGAGCACCTTCTGGTAGTCGTCGGGTATGACCTTGACGAAGCTGCCCGACGCGGACTCGAAGCCGTCAAGTATGCCGCGCGCCCTTTCGCTGCCGGTGTAGGCGAGATGCTTCTCCAGCATCTTCTTAAGCTGCTTTTTGTCATCCTTTGAGAGGGGCCCCGCCGTGACGAGGGCCTTGTTGCAGTTGTGCTCCAGCCTGCCGTCCGGATCCCAGACGTAGGCGACGCCGCCCGACATGCCCGCCGCGAAGTTGCGGCCCGTGGGCCCCAGTATCAGCGCCCTGCCGCCCGTCATGTACTCGCAGCCGTGGTCGCCGACCCCCTCCACGACCGCGGTCGCGCCGCTGTTGCGCACGCAGAAGCGCTCGCCCGCGACGCCCCGGATGTACGCCTCGCCCGCGGTCGCGCCGTAGAGCGCGACATTGCCGACGATTATGTTCTCGCCGGGGTCAAAGGCGGCGCCCTCCGGCGGCACCACTATTATCCGCCCCCCCGAAAGCCCCTTGCCCACGTGGTCGTTGGAGTCGCCATGAAGCTCCAGCTCGACGCCGCGCGTCAGGAAGGCGCCGAAGCTCTGCCCGGCCGAGCCGTCGAACCTCAGCCTTATGCTGCCGTCCGGCAGGCCCTCCGCGCCGTGCCTGCGCGATATCTCGCTCGACAGCATGCAGCCGACGGTGCGGTTCTTGTTGTTTATCGGCAGATGGAAGCTCACCTTGCCGCCCTTGTTCTCTATGGCGGGGCGGCAGAGGGACAGCAGCATGCTCTGATCGACCGTGACGCGCAGGGCGTGGTCCTGCGGCTGCGTGAAATAGCGCGCGCCCTCGCTGTCCACGGCCTTGGGCTGGTAGAGCAGGCGGGACAGATCGACCGTCTGGGCCTTGTCGTTTATGGCGCCGGGGTTCTGGCGCAGCAGCTCCACATGGCCAACGAGCTCCCTGAAGCTGCGGACGCCTATGCGCGCCATCCATTCCCGGACCTCCCGCGCAAGGAAGCGCATCAGGTTCTCCACGTACTCGGGCCTGCCCGCGAATTTCCCGCTTAGCTCCGGGTTCTGCGTGGCGACGCCGACCGGGCAGGTGTCGAGGTTGCATACGCGCATCATGTCGCAGCCCATGACGACGAGCGGCGCGGTCGCGAAGGCGAATTCCTCCGCGCCGAGCAGGGCCGCTATCACGATGTCCCGCCCCGTCAGGAGCTTGCCGTCGGTCTCGAGCACGACGCGGCTGCGCAGCCCGCTGATGAGCAGGCTCTGGTGCGCCTCCGCCACTCCCAGCTCCCAGGGGAGGCCCGCGTGGCGTATGCTCGTGCGCGGCGCGGCGCCCGTCCCGCCGTCATACCCGCTGACGACAACGACGTCGGCCAGCCCCTTCGCCACCCCCACGGCGACGGTGCCTACCCCCGCCTCCGACACGAGCTTGACGCTGATGCGGGCGCTGCGGTTGGCGCTTTTGAGGTCGCGTATCAGCTGGGCCAGATCCTCTATGGAATATATGTCGTGGTGGGGCGGCGGCGATATCAGCTCCACGCCGGGGGTCGAATGGCGGGATTTCGCTATCCAGGGATAGACCTTGTTGCCCGGCAGATGCCCGCCCTCGCCGGGCTTCGCGCCCTGGGCCATCTTTATCTGTATCTCGAGCGCGTTGTTCAGATAATGTATGCTCACGCCGAAACGCCCCGAGGCCACCTGCTTTATGGCGCTCGAGCGGTTCGTGCCGTCCGCGTCGGGCGTGAACCGCTCCGACGCCTCGCCGCCCTCGCCCGTGTTGCTCTTGCCCCCGAGGCGGTTCATGGCTATGGCCATGCATTCGTGCGCCTTCCGGCTGATGGAGCCGTAGGACATGGCGCCCGTCTTGAACCGCCTGACGATGCTCTCGACGGGCTCGACGGAATCGAGGGGTATGGGCTTTTCGGCCATGACGATCCTCAGCAGGCCGCGTATGTTCTTCAGCTCCACGTCGCGCCTGTTCACGCAGGACGAGAACTTCTTGAACATCTCGTAGTCCCCCTCGCGGCAGGACTGCTGCAGATAGAATATGTTCTCGGGGTTGAAAAGGTGGTACTCCCCGTTCTTCCTCCACTTGTAGTCGCCGCCCGAGTCCAGCGGCTCGTCCCTGGTCAGGGGGTCGAAGGCCGCCTCGTGCCGCCGCCGCGACTCCCGCTCTATCTCGTGCAGCGTCACCCCGCCTATGCGCGAGATGGTGCCCGTGAAGTATCTGTCTATCACGTCGTCGCCCACGCCGAGGGCCTCGAATATCTGCGCCCCATGGTAGCTGCGGACCGTGGATATGCCCATCTTCGACATGATTTTTACGATGCTCTTGGTCAGGGCCTTGCGGTAGTTGGCCTTGGCCTCCTCCGCGCCCGTCAGCAGCCGGCCCTCGGCCGCCATCCGCTCCAGCGTGCGGTACGCGAGCCAGGGGCAGGCCGCGTCCGCCCCGTACCCCACCAGAAGGGCAAGGTGGTGCGCCTCCCGCGCCTCCCCGGTCTCGGCCACTATGCTTATGCGCGTGCGCGCGCCGCCGCGCACGAGATGGTGGTGCAGGCCCGACACGGCGAGCAGCGCGGGGATGGGCATCTTGTACTCGCCCGCCCCCCTGTCCGAGAGGATCAGTATGTTGTAGCCGCTGTCCATGGCGACGTCGGCCGCGAAAAACAGATCGTCGAGTGCCTTCTGTAGCCCGTTCTTCTCCCTGGAATTGAGGAGTATGGGCAGGGTGACGCTGCTGAAGCCCTGCCGCTCGACGCCGCGCAGCCTGTCGAGCTCCCCCTCCGTAAGTATGGGCGTGGAATGCCTTATCATGCGGCAGTTTTCCTCCGAAGGCTCCAGCAGGTTGCCCTCGCTGCCGAACTGCACGTCCGACGAGGTGACGATGTGCTCGCGTATGGCGTCGAGCGGCGGGTTCGTGACCTGGGCGAAAAGCTGCTTGAAATAGCTGTACAGAAGCTGCGGCCTGTTTGAGAGGGCCGCGAGGGGCGTGTCTATGCCCATCGAGGATATGGGGTCGTCGGCCGTCTCCGCCATGCCCTTCAGCGTCAGGTTCAGATCCTCCCAGGTGTAGCCGAATATCTTCTGCTCCCGCAGCAGGGGCAGGCTTTCGGAGGCGTTCCCCTTGTTCGCCATCAGCAGATCGAGCCCTATCATGTCCTTCAGCAGGGGCTGCTCGTAGGGCTTGCCGGAGTCGCGCTGCCTCCTGCTCCTGACGATGTCCTGCCAGGTCGCGCCGGGGCCGCCGCCGTCCGGCAGCCCGTCAAGCTCCGCCAGCCCTCTGTCGAGCCATTCCCTGTACGGCCTGGCGGCAGCGGCCTCGCCCTTTATCTCGTCATCCTCTATTATCCGCCCGGCCTCCGTGTCGATCAGGAGCATGCGGCCCGGACGCAGCCTGTCCTTCCTCACGATCTCGCCCTCGGGGATGGGAAGCACGCCCGCCTCGCTGGCGAGGATCAGGAAGCCCTTGTCGGTGAGGTAGTAGCGGGCCGGGCGCAGGCCGTTGCGGTCGAGCGTCGCGCCGGCCATCCTGCCGTCTGTGAACGCTATCGCGGCGGGCCCGTCCCAGGGCTCGAGCAGGCAGCTCATGTACTCGTAGTAGGCGCGCTTGCCGGCGTCCATGTCGGCGCGATCCTTCCATGGCTCGGGTATGGCCATCATCATGGCCTCGTGCAGGTTGTAGCCCGCGTGCACGAGCAGCCGGACGAAATCGTCGAGCATGGCCGAATCGCTGCCGTCCTCGTTTATAACGGGCAGGGCCTTGCGCAGGCTGTCGCCAAACCTCTCCGAGGCCAGCGTGGACTCGCGCGCCTTCACCCAGTTCACGTTGCCGCGTATCGTGTTGATCTCGCCGTTGTGTATGAGATAGTTCAGCGGCTGGGCGCGCTCCCAGCTCGGAAAGGTGTTGGTGGAGAAGCGCGAATGCACGAGCGCTATCGCGCTTTTCATGTCGCAGTCCTTAAGGTCGAGGTAGAACGCCGCCAGCTGGCTTGGCAGCAGCATCCCCTTGTAGACTATCGTCCTGCTGGAGATGCTGGAGAGGTAGTAGTACAGATCGGGATCGGCGGCGCCGTAGCGTATCCTGGCCTGGGCCAGCTTCGAGACGACGTAGAGCACGCGCTCGAAGGCGTCCCCCGACATCCCCTGCGCCCTCTCGATGAACACCTGCCTTATGCCGGGCAGCACCTCGCCGGCGGTCCTGCCCAGGCAGCCGGCGTAGACGGGCACCTTGCGCGCGCCGAGCACGCGCAGCCCCTCCCCCTCCGCCACGGCGCAGAAATCCGCGACGGTCCTGTCGCAGCGCTCGGGATCGGGCGAGGCGAACATCATCGCCACGCCGTAGGCCCCTTCCTCGGGCAGCTCTATGCCGTCGCTGGCGGACACCCTTTTCATGAAGGCGTGCGGGATCTGCAGCAGTATGCCCGCGCCGTCGCCGGTCTCCGGCTCGCTGCCGACGCCCCCCCTGTGCTTCATGTTCTTAAGGACCTCGATGGCGTCCTCTATGAGGCTGTGGCTCCTTTCGCCGCGTATATTGACGAGCATGCCGATGCCGCAGGCATCGTGTTCGAATCTCGGGTCGTACAGGCCCTGCTTAGGCGGCAGTCCGTTGCAAACCATGTAATGGCGTCCTTTCGCGTTTCGGAAGCGGAGGCTTCGCGGATCGGGCGCGCCTGGCGTAATGCGCCCGCAAAACAGGCAAGAAGGCGGGGCGCCGATGCGCGTCCCCGCTTTGCGGCCTGTCGAAAATAATACACCAAATATTCAGACTTGTCAACTATTTTGCGGATTTTGGCACGGTGGTTTGGCGCGTTGGCGCGTTCATTTTATAATCAGAAGATGTCGATAAAAAATCGGAGCCCGGCAAATGGAATATCGTTCGCCAAAATCTGCTCGAACTCGCCTATTGCTGTTTCTACGAAAGATATGAACGCTTCTTTTGCCAGTGAGTTTTTATCCCCGAAGTAGTTATAAATGGTTATCTGTGATACAATTGACAAATCTCTTGCCGATCTGTAATATGAAATTATGAAGCGAATATTTCAAAACGGTACTGGAGGCGCGTCATGAAAATACTGATAATCCACGGAAGTATGCGGAAAGGTAACACATATGCAATTACAAAGGGAATAGTGAATTTCCTTTTAACCAAGCCGGATGTGGAGTGTACCGAAATCAGCGTCGCTGATTTAGAACTCTCGTTTTGCCGCTCCTGTCACGTTTGCTTTTCAAAGGGTGAGGAACATTGCCCGCATCATACCGCTATGCGCGGCGTTCAGTCCGCCCTCATGGAATGTGATGGCGTAATTCTCAGCGGCACGACATATATGTGGGCGTTAAATGCCGCCATGAAGAATCTTTTAGACCATTTAGCCTACGGGGTCCATAGACCTGCGCTTTTTGGCAAAAAGGGCATGGTCATTGCGACATCGGCCGGTAATGGAGAAAAGGCCGTGGCGAAATACCTAAAAACCGCGTTGGGGCAATGGGGTATAAACGGCGCAATCGTTATAACACAAAACACCAAGGAGCGGCAACTCCAATCCTCCGATAAAACAGCCGTAAAGTTTGACCGCGCCGCTGAACGATTTTATCAGCTAATCGCGTCCAATCGATTTATAGCGCCAAAGCTTAAAAGCATAGCTGTCCACAACGCTTTTCGCGCAATGTCATTGAGTGATTTTGCGGAAAACGAATGCGATATACAGTTTTGGCAGCAGCAAGGGTTTTATGACCGTGCTTATCCTGTCAAGGCTGGACCCAAATATGTGGCAGGCGCGTTGATGTACGAAGCCGTCAAGCACTTGACAATAATGCTTGGGAGGACATATGCCAAACATCTAAACACGCAAAAATAGAAAACAAATTATACTTG
>JAISXZ010000123.1 GCA_031270275.1 Eubacteriales Family XIII. Incertae Sedis bacterium
GTTGTTCGCGGAGACATAAAACAATGGAACCAACTGCTTGCTGAAGCGGCGCACGACGCGGGCGTAATTACAAACGAGGAATTTGCTATTTTTCAGAACGCCGGATACATGGGGCTTTATGGCGGTCTGTCCGTGGATGATATTCATAAACGAAAAGGGCTTGCCGTCCGTGACAAAATCCTTGATTTCATGGGTAGCACGGAACTTGTCGCAAACCTTTTCCGCATTTCTCAGACGGAAGAAAAACTTAAAAAGGATGCCATTGACAACGCTGCCGCCGCAAACGCCGTTCATCATTCAGTCGGACGAGAAGTACGCGCTGCGATTGAGCGTGTCGGCGGTACGATGCCCGAGAATTTGCCGACGCCAAAAAAGAGCATTGCGCAGGTCGAAAAAGAACGGCTTGCCGAATTGAAACGCAGAGCCAAGAAAAAGCCGTTGATGCTGGACGAATAATAACGCGACTATATTTTTTACGGCACGACTTCCTGTAACTTTTTCTTATAGGAACCATGAACGGGGGGGCGGGTGGGGCGGCGGGCACGCTGCCGCTGACTTGGAGCAAACCGGCTGTATTTCCCGGTTTTGCGAGCAAAGACTTTGGTGAGCTTGGCTCACTGTCTGAGCGAAGTTGGCTCACTGTTTGGGCGAAGCCTGTTGACATAGCCCCCGCGCCGACGTATAATGACGGCATGTTCCGGCGGTTTTTTGACTTGGGGTATCCCAGAATAAGGAGGGCGTGTCTTGGCGCAGGGCGCGAGCGGCCGGGCGGGGCCCGGCTGGCTGAAGGAAGCCGTTTTCTACCAGGTCTACCCGCAGAGCTTCAAGGACTCTGACGGCGACGGCATAGGCGATCTGCCTGGGCTTACGGAAAAGCTCGGGTACATAGAGGAGCTGGGGGCCAACGCCCTATGGATAAACCCCTGCTTCGAGTCGGCCTTCCACGACGCCGGCTACGACGTGTCGGACTTCATGAGGATAGCCCCCCGCTACGGCAACAACGAGGACATGAGGGCCCTGCTCAGGGAGGCGCACGGGCGCGGCATGCGCGTGCTTCTGGACCTTGTGGCGGGACACACCTCCGTGGAGCACGACTGGTTCAGGCGCTCGATGCGCGGCGAGCCGGGCTACGCGGGCCGCTACATATGGGCCGACGACGTGTGGGAGCGCTTCGAGGGCGTGGGCGGCGTGCTGGGCAGCATAAACGGGTTCTGCGAGCGCGGCTCCTGCGCGACGAACTTCTATTCCACGCAGCCGGCGCTGAACTACGGCTTCGCAAAGCCGACGAAGCCCTGGCAGTCGGCCGTGGACTCGCCCGAGGCCACAGCGAGCCGCGAGGCCCTAAAGGACGTGATGCGCTTCTGGCTCGAGATGGGCTGCGACGGCTTCCGCGTGGACATGGCCCACTCCATAGTCAAGGCCGACAGGGGCAAGAGGGAGACGATAAGGTTCTGGCGCGGCATACGCGCTTTCCTGGACAGGGAATTCCCGGAGGCGGCCATCATCTCCGAATGGGGGGACACGAGGCAGGCGCTGAGGGCGGGCTTCCACATGGACTTCCTTCTACATTTCGGGGCCGGCAGATACAACGATCTGTTCAGGGAGAAGCCCTTCTTCTGCAAGGCCGGCGGGGGCGACGCGTCCCGCTTCGCGGAGGGCTACGCAGCCATGTCCGCAGGCGGCAAAGGCCTGATATGCATACCGTCCAGCAACCACGACATGCCGCGCATAGCGCGCCTGCTGGACACGGAGGACCTAAAGCTCGCCTTCGCCTTCCTGCTGTCCATGCCCGGCGCGCCCTTCATATACTACGGCGACGAGATAGGGATGCGCTTCCTCGAGGGGCTGCCCTCCGTCGAGGGCGGCTTCGAGCGCACGGGCAGCCGAAGCCCCATGCAGTGGGACGGCAGCCTGAACGCGGGATTTTCGAGCGGAAGGCCGCAGGACCTGTACATACCGATAGACGCAGACCCGGCCCGGCCCACGGTGAAGGCGCAGATGGACGATCCCGGCTCGCTGTGGCGCGAGGTGCAGAAGCTTATAGCCGTCCGCAGGCGGCACGAGGCCCTGCAAAACGACTCGCCGATAGAATTCCTGTACGCTAGGCCGGGCGAATGCCCTCTGGTGTATCGTCGCGGCAGCGGCGCGGGGGCCATAACCGTTGCGCTCAACCCCTCCGGCAGGCCCGTCTCGTTCGAGGCCGGGGGCCTGGGGGCCGAGGGGGCGCGGGTCATCTGCTTCACCGGGCGGAGTCCGGCCTTCGAGGGCGGCGCCGTGACGCTTCCGCCATGCAGCGGGGCCTTCCTGTCCCGCCGCTAATCGCTCCCGCCCTGCCGCTGGACGCCCCTGTCCTGCCGCCAGCCGCTCCCGCCCTGCCGCTGGACGCCCCAGCCCTGCCGCCAACCGCCGTCAGCCCACGCCCATTATGGCCATTTCGGTCTCCGGGTCGAACAGATGTATCCTGCGCGTGTCTATCGCCACGCGCACCGAGTCTCCGGCCTTCGATTTCGTCGTCGGCGCCACGCGGGCCGTCAGGCGCCTGCCGCCGTAGTCGAGGTACAGATATACCTCGCTGCCCATGGGCTCGCTGACCTCGACGTCGGCGCGTATGACGCTCTTTGCGCAGGGGACGCCGCCGTCCCTGGGATCCGCCCAGAAGGCGTCCTCGTCGTAGATGTCCTCCGGGCGTATGCCGGCCCTCACCTGCCGGCCGAAGTAGGGCTCCAGCCTGCCTTCCGCCGCGGACTCGTCGATGTGGAGCCTGTCGCCGCCCAGGTCTATGAAGCAGCCGCCCTCGTCACGGCCCAGCTCGCCGTCCAGGAAATTCATCTGCGGGCTGCCGATAAAGCCCGCCACGAAGACGTTGCACGGGCGGTCGTACAGATTCTGGGGCGTGTCCGTCTGCTGCACGAGGCCGTCCTTCATGACCACTATCCGGCTGCCCATGGTCATGGCCTCCGTCTGGTCATGGGTCACGTAGACGAAGGTCGTGCCCAGGCGCTTGTGCAGCTTGCTGATCTCCGTGCGCATGGAGGCGCGGAGCTTCGCGTCCAGGTTCGAGAGGGGCTCGTCCAGCAGGAATACCGAGGGGCTGCGCACCATGGCGCGGCCGAGCGCCACGCGCTGCCGCTGCCCGCCCGACAGCTCCTTGGGCTTGCGCTGCAGCAGATGCTCGATCTCCAGCACGCGCGCCGCCTCCGTGACGCGCCTCTGTATCTCGTCCTTGGGGGTCTTTCGCAGCTCCAGGGCGAAAGCCATGTTTCGGAACACGCTCATGTGCGGGTAGAGCGCGTAGTTCTGGAACACCATCGCTATGTTGCGCTCCTTCGGGGGGACGTCGTTCACGAGCCTGTCCCCTATGTAAAGCTCGCCCTTCGAGATATCCTCGAGCCCCGCTATCATGCGCAGCGTCGTGGACTTGCCGCAGCCGGACGGCCCGACCAGCACGATGAACTCCTTGTCCTCTATCTCCATGCAGAAATCGGACACGGCTACTACGTCGCCGGGATAGATCTTGTAGACGTTTCGCAGGGATATGCTCGACATGGCCTCTACAAACCTCCTTTGGATTTTGGGCTTCGGGCTGTTTAACGCCCGCGCTGGCCGCAACTGGAATCCTCATACACTAACCCCATATAATCATATAATAACACATAAGGCGGGGCATGTTATGTTTTTATGGCAAAAAAATAATAATAAATTGTATTTTGCCCGTAAGATGATATAATTGTATGATAGGGCAAGGAGGTTTTGACTTGGGCAAGAGGATTCTTTCGAGGGCGCTTGCGACGGCTGCGGCCGTTCTGCTGCCCGCCTTTCTTTTGGCGGCCTGCGGGGGCGCGGGCTACGACGCGGACAGGGACAGCGTCCACAGCGCCAACGTCGCCCTGCGGGTGTGGGGGCCGCAGGAGGAGCAGGCCAATCTGCGGGAGATGTGCGAGGCCTTCGCCGACGCGAACCCCGGCAGGAGCTACAGCTTCGAATACGGCGTGGTGTCCGAGGCCGACGCCCGTGACCGCATCATGGAGGATCCTGCGGCCGCGGCGGACGTGTTCATGTACTCGAACGACCATCTGCGCGCCTTGGCGGAGGCGGAGGCGCTATACGAGATAACGCGCAACAAGGACGACATAGAGGCCCGCAACCTTCCCGCCTCCATCGACAGCGCCAGCTTCGAGGGCAGGCTGTACGGCTACCCCATGACGGCCGACAACGGCTATTTCCTGTACTACGACAACAGCGTGTTCAGCGCGGAGGACGCGCTCAGCCTCGACAGGATGGTAGAGGTGGCGGTCGCGGCGGGCAAGAAGATATTCATGGACGTCTCCAACGGCTGGTACATCGCGGGCTTCTTCCTGGGCGCGGGCTGCTCCCTTTCCATAGGCGAGGACGGCGGCCAGATCTGCGATTTCAACAGCGCCGACGGGCTTAAGGCGGCCGAGGCCATACGCGCCTTCACCTCCAGCCCCGTCTTCATGACGGGCGACGACCCCGTGTTCCAGGGGGGCATGGGCGCCTCCATAGCGGCCGGCGTGTCCGGCACCTGGAACGCGGAGATATTCAGGGAAAAGCTCGGCGACAGGCTCTCGGCCACGAAGCTGCCCTCGTTCAGCGCGGGCGGCGAGGAAATTCAGATGGCCTCATTCGGCGGATACAAGCTCGTGGGCGTCAGCTCGCTCACGAAGCTTCCCACCCATGCCATGGATCTGGCGGACTGGCTGACCAACGAGGAAAACCAGGCCAGGCGCTTCGAGACCCGAGGCCTGGGCCCGAGCAACATCGCGGCTGCGGAAAGGCCGTCGGTCAAGGCCGACATCGCCCTGGCCGCGCTCGCGGAGCAGAATGTCTACGCGCACCCGCAGAACGACGTGCTGAACAGCTTCTGGACGCCCGCCGAGTCCTTCGGCCTGGCCATGGAGAACAACGCGGGCGGCGATCTGCAGGCGCTGCTGGATACGATGGTGGCACAGATAGTGGCGCCGCCGTCCGGCTGATAGGTTGACTGGCCAGCCGGCGCGCCATTTTTGCCCATTCCGGAACCTGGGTTCGGATTTCGGCTCCTCACGTACTCCAAAGGTACGCTCCGGGACCAAAATCCGCCCCCAGAACCCGGCCTGAACAAAACTTGCGCGCCGGCTGGCCAGTCTTGATTTGAGTTGGGCATAGCCCGCGCCATTTTTGCCCATCCCGGAACCTGGGTTCGGATTTCGGCCAAGGAAGGTGAGCACACATGCAGGATCGCAAAAAAACAGGGGCGGCGGGGTTTTTCCGGCCGATAGGCGCACTTTTCTCGGCCGCTGGGGAGGCCTTCGCCCACGGCGACTGGAAGACCCGCCTGAGCTTCCTCGTGATGGGCTTCGGCTGCCTTGCGAGGCGGCGCTTCGTCAAAGGCCTGCTGTACCTGGCCTCCGAAATCCTGTTCATCCTCTACATCGCGCTTTTCGGCTCGCGCTACCTTAAGGACCTTGGCACGCTCGGCACGGTCACGCGAAGCCAGGTCTGGGACGGGGAGGAACAGATATACTGGTACGTGCAGGGCGACAACTCCATGCTCATCCTGCTGTACAGCGTGCTTTCCATATTCTTCATCGCAATATTCGCGGCGGCCTATTTCGCCAACATCCGCTCCGCCTACGAGGCGCAGGCGGAGGATGCCGCCGGCCGCCCGGCCCCCGGCATGCGGGACGCCGCCGCCAGCCTTCTCGACAGGAAGCTCCATACGACGCTGCTGGCGCTGCCGACGCTCGGCGTCTTCGCCTTCACCCTGCTCCCCGTGATCTTCATGATCCTCATGGCCTTCACGAACTTCGACAGGGCGCACCAGCCGCCGGGCAATCTGTTCACCTGGGTCGGGCTCCAGAACTTCCTGGACATATTCTGGATGAATCCGGGGAAAAGCAAGACCTTCTACCATCTGCTGGGATGGACGGTGATATGGGCGGTCTTCGCGACCTTCGTGAACTATCTTCTGGGCATGGTCCTCGCCCTCATGATAAACAAGAAGGGGATAAGGTTCAAGGCTTTCTGGCGCACGATCTTCGTCCTGTCGATAGCCGTGCCGGCCTTCGTGACCCTGCTGCTCATGCGGCAGATACTCCAGGACCAGGGCGCCGCGAACGTCATCCTGCAGCAGCTCGGCCTCGTGTCCCAGCCCGTGCATTTTTTGACGGACGGCTTTCTCGCGAAGATATCCGTCATACTCGTGAACTACTGGATAGGCATACCCTACAGCATGCTGATAACGACGGGCATACTGATGAACATACCGGCCGACATCTACGAGTCGGCGCGCATAGACGGCGCGGGGCCGCTTAAGCAGTTCACCGCGATCACCCTGCCCTACATGCTCTTTATCACCACGCCCTACCTCATCACCCAGTTCATAGCGAACATAAACAACTTCAACGCCATATATTTCCTGACAAGCGGCGGGCCGCTTTCCCTGGACTACTACCAGGCGGGCGAGACGGACCTGCTCGTGACCTGGCTGTACAAGCTGACGGTCAGCTTCCAGGACTACAACCTTGCCTCGACGATAGGCATACTGCTGTTCGTGGTCTGCTCCGTGGTGTCCCTCGTCACCTTCAACATCACCATGGGCGGCAGGAAGGAGGAGACATTCGCATGACAAAGCAGCTTGGCATCGGGCCGGGGGGCGGCATGAAGGCCCGCGCCAGGGCCGCGAACACCGCGATATACATAGCGCTCGCCGTCCTGGCGGCCATATGGATAACGCCTATAGCCTATCTGGCCATCAGCTCGTTCCGCGCCGAGAAGGGCGCCTTCCTTGACGGCTACGTGATGCCCAAGGGCTACACCTTAGGCAACTATGTGCGCCTTTTCACCGACACCGCCCAGTTCGACTATCCGAGATGGTTCACGAACACGCTGATCGTGGCGGTCTTCAGCTGCATCATATCGACGGCCTTCGTGCTGATGGTGGCCTACGCGCTGTCCCGCCTGCGGTTTCGGATGCGCAGGCCCATAATGAACATCGCGCTGGTCATGGGCATGTTCCCCGGCTTCATGGCGATAATAGCCATCTACCATCTCATAAAGATCATCGGGCTCGACAAGTCGCTGGTGGCGCTCGTGCTCGTGTATTCGGCCGGCGCCGGCCTGGGCTACTACATAATGAAGGGCTTCTTCGACACGATACCTCGGGCCCTCGACGAGGCCGCCATCATCGACGGGGCCTCGCGCTTCCGCATATTCTGGCAGATCACCATACCCATGTCCCGCCCGATCATCACGTACACGGCGCTGACCGCCTTCATGGCGCCCTGGGTGGACTTCATACTCGCCAGCGTCATAATGAAGGACAACTACCAGAACTACACCGTCGCGCTCGGCCTGTTCCGCATGCTCGAGCGCGAGAACATCTACAGCTGGTACACCGTCTTCTGCGCGGGGGCCGTCGTCGCGGCCATACCCATAGCCATACTGTTCGTGATAATGCAGAAAAACTACGTGGAGGGCGTCACGGGCGGCGCCGTTAAGGGATAGTGGCCGCCATGGGGATGATCGCGCTTCGCGTCAGGGCGGGTTTCAGGGAGCCTTTCGAGGAAATCCGCGTGGAAAAGGGCGCCACGCTCGCGGATGTGGCCGATCTGTTCCGGGCGCGGCTGCCTTACCGCGCGCTGGCCGCCAGGGTGGATTTCCAGGTGCGGGAGCTGAACAAGACTGTCGAGGCGCCCGCCGACATCACGTTTTTGGACATGAGGACCAACGCGGCCAACCTTATATACCAGCGCAGCCTGTCCCTGCTGTTCCTTAAGGCCGCCCGCGATGTCCTCGGCCGCTGCGGCGTGTTCATCGAAAACTCGCTGAACAAGGGTTTTTTCACCGTCATACGCGGGCGCTCCCTCAGCGCGCGGGATGTGGCGGCCATCGAAGAACGCATGCGCGGGCTCGTCGCCGCCGATCTGCCCTACGTCAAGCAGAGGGTGGACAAGGAGACAGCATACCGCTTCCTTGCGGAGGACGGCTACGAGGAAAGGACGCGCATGCTTAGGCAGGCGAAGGACGTCGAGAGCGTCGTCTTCTATTCCCTTGACGGGTTCAGGGACTACTTCTTCGGGCAGATGGCGCCCTCGACCGGCTATATCGAGCGCTTTGAGCTCAGAAAATACAGAAACGGGCTGCTGGTGCGCTTTCCCCATTACTCCAGGCCCGACGCCATACCGCCCTATGCCGACGAGAAGAAGCTCTACCGCGCCTTCAGCGAGGCCTCGGCCTGGAGCCGCCTAATGGGGATATCCGTCGCGGCCGACCTCAACGAGCGGGTGGAGGGCGAGCGCTGCGTGGAGATGATACAGCTCTCGGAGGCGCTGCACGAAAAGAGCGTCGCCGGCATAGCCGATCGCGTCACTAGGGAGAAAAAAAGGGTCGTGCTGATAGCGGGGCCCTCGTCGTCGGGCAAGACGACCTTCGCGAGGCGGCTGTGCATACAGCTGAAGGTCAACGGGCTTTCGCCCCTGTGCCTTGGGACCGACGACTATTTCCTGGATCGCCAGGACACGCCGCTCGACGAACACGGCGAGCCGAATTTCGAGGACCTCATCTCGCTTGACCTCGGGCTTTTCAACGACAACCTCAACGCGCTTCTTAGGGGCGAGGCCATCGACGCGCCCCGCTATGATTTCTACCTAGGGAAGAAGGTCTTCGGCGAACGCTCGCTGAGGCTCATGCCGGGACAGCCCATAGTCATAGAGGGGATACACGGGCTCAACGGCCAGCTTACGGGCGGGGTGGACGACGCCGAGAAGTTTCGGATATACATCAGCCCCCTCACGGCGCTGAACATAGACAGCCATAACCGCATACCGACCACGGACGTGCGCCTGCTGCGCCGCATGGTGCGCGATCACAAGTTCCGCGGCAACGGCGCCCGGAATACCATAGCCACGTGGCCCAAGGTGAGGGCGGGCGAGGACAGGAACATATTCCCCTTCAGCGACGAGGCGGACGTGCTGTTCAACTCGGCGCATACGTATGAGCTCGCCGTGCTGAAGAAATACGCCACGCCCCTGCTGATGGAGATACGCGAGGACGAGGAGGAGTACAGCGAGGCCTACAGGCTTCTGAGGTTCCTGCAGGTGTTCAGGGAGATAGAGGACGACAGCGCGATAGTGAACAACTCGATACTGCGCGAGTTCATAGGCGGCAGCATATTCGTGTAGGGATGTTGCTACTCACACGCCACGCCATTTTTGCCCATCTCGGAACCTTGCTGCGATTATTGGCTGCCTCTCGTACAATCAGTACGCTCCGGGAGCCAAAACCGCCCCCAGAACCCGATCTGGACAAAACTGACGCGGCGTGTGAGTAGTCTCGATTTAAGCAGGACACTAGTGTAGGGGCGGGCGCGCCCGCCAAGTAGTGGCAGGAGGGTTTGACATGGACGAAAGGCTCAAGGGCACAAAGACCTACAGCAACCTGATCGAGGCTTTTTCCGGGGAATCGCAGGCGAGGAACAAGTACACCTACTACGCGTCGAAGGCGAAAAAGGAGGGCTACGTCCAGATAGCGCAGTTCTTCGAGGAGACCGCCGCGAACGAGAAGGAGCACGCGGAGCTGTGGTTCAAGCTGTTCCACGGCATCGGCACGACGACGGAGAACCTCGAGGACGCCGCGGACGGCGAAAACTTCGAGTGGACGGACATGTACGCGCGGATGGCCAGGGAGGCGAAGGAGGAGGGCTTCCCCGACATCGCCGCCGTCATGGAGGGCGTCGCGGCCATAGAGAAGCATCATGAGGAACGGTACCGAAAGCTGAAAAAGAACATAGAGGACGGCCTTGTGTTCGAGCGCGGCGAGGAAGTGGAATGGAAGTGCGCCAACTGCGGCCACGTCTACAAGGGCAAGAGGGCCTACGCCAGATGCCCGGTATGCGACCATCCGCAGGGCTTCTTCCAGATACGGGAGAGCAATTACTGAGCGGCTGCCAGGCGATTGCCGGGCTACTGTCGGGCTACTGCCGGACGGCTGCCGGGCGGTTTTCGAGCGACTGCCGGGCGGCTGCCGGGCGATTGCCGGGCTACTGTCGAGGCAGGGGGCGCGCCGGCCCCCTGCCTCGTATGGGGAAACCCCCTGCGGGGCCTTCACGGGCCGGGCAGGGGGTTTTCCCCGTATCGTCATTCGTCATTCTTTGCAATCCAAAACAGTTTTAATATCGAGTCTGCCAAGGCTTCTATTGTCTTTTCTATCTCCGTTGAGTTGCCGCATTCGTTAGAAATACGTGCCAGCTTTGTTTTTATGTCTTGTTCAATAGATTCTCTTGTGTGATTGTCAATAAAAGTGATAAAGAAGTCTATCCAGTATATGGCGGGTATCCCTGCAATGGAATTGCGCAACGTAGATGAAATAAAATCGTCCATCAGCCCATTTACGCGTGCAATTCTTCCAAAGTTGCCCCCACTATCGTTTTTAGGCTTATCTGATATTTCCGCGCTTGCCCGCGGATAAGGAAAGACATTTTCAGGGGAAACAATTGCTGTGTCCAATGTTGTTTCCCGCATGTTGACCCAGTAGTGGTTTCGTGCCATAGCGGCGTACTTCGCGTTTATTACAAAAGGTTCACAAATCACAGGCTTTCCGGAAAGAACATTGCTTAAATGCCAAGGTATTACAACCAATAAATCAAATTCACTGCATGCGTCTGGCGTGACACGGTATCGAAATGTCGGAGCTTTTTCTTTCGTAAGAACATACCACCCTTTTAACTCAATGCCAAACAAAGGCTCGGCTTCCAGGGATAAAGTATTCACAAGCCTAACATCAGGGAACGACTGGCTTGATCGACGAAAGGCATAATTGGACAGCTCGCTGTTCGGATCCCATATGTTACGCAGCTTATTCAAAACAGAAACCGTCTGAACTTCAATTGTCGATCCAAGAACCGTGTTTAAAGAAAACAAATCCCCCGCTTCCACGCCTTCAATGACAGTTGTGGAATCAAAATAAAACGGAACCGCATGGATAGCCGCAATAAGCCGCTCGACCAATTGGGTTTTGGAATTATCGTGCGGCAGTTCCAATAACGGCAATTCATCACGGACATTTGACATTGTTTCCCCCTGTCAAACAATAAGCTGCAATAGCGGGCTATGTTTCTCGGCTTCTTTTGAAAGCCTGTCTTGCGCAGCCCTCTGAAATTTCTCGTTTATTTCAGCCACACAAGCGTGGCGCCCTAGCTCAACTGCGGCTACGCTTGCCGAAGCAAGCCCTCCAAACGGTTCCCAGACTGTATCATTTGCGTTTGTGGTCGCTACGATGAGTCTGCGCATGAATTCCAAAGGCTTTTGGTTCAAGTGGAAAGCAGCAGCCTGCGTTTTTGCAGATGAGCGCGGTGCAGGCTTGCAATCTCCGCCGCGAAGACGTTCCTCGCCATGCAAAGGGCCTTCATTCCAGACATTGGTCAGACCGTGGATATGGTTCCATCTATATCGCAGACCATCCCATTCTTTTGCAGTCACAACGCGCTTGCCATCAAGGGAGAAATACGGCCTATCGGTCTGCTT
Source organism: Eubacteriales Family XIII. Incertae Sedis bacterium (assembly GCA_031270275.1). GTDB lineage: Bacteria > Bacillota > Clostridia > Peptostreptococcales > Anaerovoracaceae > JAISXZ01. The sequence continues at coordinate 11,523 of JAISXZ010000123.1, forward strand.
CCCATATTTTGTAGCATATTCTGCCATCTTCTCGACCATTTTCCCGGGAGGCCAATACCAAAGCCAGTCCTGTGTCAGATATTTTCGCGTCGCGGCATTTTTAACGCCGCACGCCTCGTTGGCTTTCGACAGGGGGAGTCCAGAGCGTTGCCATTCGTGGCGCAACCATTTCTGAGCGATAAGCGGTCCTTCATCCGTATTAAAGGCCACATCTCGTTGGTACAGGACACATATTTCCGAAACCACCGGGTATTGCCTTATGGTTTTTCCATTGACATTCCCTGCTATGTGCGCAACACCCTTGTCCCAGACGACCGTCTGCACATATTTCCAGCCGTAACTCTCTATAAGCGGGTGGATAGTGGCCCAACCAATTTCCGTATTCCAAAACCAAAGGGCGCTGCAAGGTTGCGCGAATCGATCCCATGCTTTGAGATGGGGGCGATACCATTCGGCAAGACCGCCGATACCCGTCGTGTCGCCGTCAAATCCCCGCACTCCATATGCGCCGTCGGATATGATAGTCTGTGGAGCCGGCCATTTGCCATAGATTTCAAGGACATTGCCACAATAAAAGTGAAACGAGTTGCTGATTATATGCTTTACTTCAAACAAGCTTATCGCCTCCCTATTAGCGTTTGCGGCCAATTCGTTTTTTAGGCATTTGTAGCAGTGATTATATAGCAATATCACCACGCAATGCCTTTTCCAATTCTCTTGACAGGCAGTTCAAAAACAGAAGCGAACGCATCCCCGACGATGAACACGCGGGGCGGGTTCGGGTTCGGATTTAATGAGCAATGGCGTTTTTAATCAATTTTAGATATTTCACAAACCGGCATCTTCAAGCCGTTTGGATATTGTGAATTTGGATTACGCCATCCTCTGCCCGCAGACCAATGCCCGTCTTTCGTTCAGCTGAAGAAGCCCCGTTTCCATCTGATGCAGAAAACGCAGGCAGAACGCCCCGGCCGTGATGCCGCTTTCGGCGCGCTCCCGGACCACGCCCGCCCAATGCGTCAATTGGTGTACATTCTACATGTTTATTGCCCCACCGACTAAACATTGCGCGTCTTGGCGGCTATTTTGACGCCTTGCTTCGTTGCAAAGCCTCGCCGAACCTACGGGTTCGCCTGCGTTTTGCGCCTCGCAAGCCGCCAAACTATCTCG